>JBDTSX010000001.1:0-27509 GCA_039930925.1 Acidobacteriota bacterium
TTGATCGCGCTCGGCCCGCCATCGGTGTAGTGGCCGGCAATGACGTAGCGGCCGCCGTCGCGCGCCAGCGTCAGCCCTTCCTCGATCGCCCGCGCCGAGCCCGCGGCCTCGACGACGACGTCAACGCCTTCGCCGAAGGTCAGGGCGCGGACATCCTCGAGCCGCTGCGCGGCGGAGGACGCGTCCAGGTCGAAGACGTGATCGGCTCCCATCGCGCGCGCGAGGTCGAGGCGCGCGGCGGGCGCGCCGATGGCGATCACGGTGGAGGCGCCGCTCAGGCGCGCCAGGGCGATGGTGCTGAGGCCGACGGCGCCGGTCCCCTGAACCAGCACGCTGTCGCCGGGCCGCAGCCCCGCGCGCTCGATCACGTGCACGGCCGTCAGCAGGCCGCATCCGCCGCCGATGTAGTCGTCGAAGGTGACCGCGTCCGGCAGCCGCGCGACAACGACGCCGGGCTCGAGGTAGATCGCCTGCGACCACCCGCCGAACAATCCGTCCGCGGCTGAATCGGTGATGCCGTAGACACGGCGTGACGCGCACCGTGTCGGCGTCCGGTGCACCGCGCAGGCCCGGCATCGGCCGCAGGTGCGATGGACGTCGAAGAACACCGCGCGATCGCCTTCGCGCAGCTGCGACCCGTCCAGGCCGCGGAGTGGACCGTTGATCGCCTCGAGCGTCCCCGCGGAGACATGACCCGGAATGATGGGATAGGGCACACCGGAGAGCCGCCCGTGCCACAGATGCACGTCGGTGCCGCAGACTTCCGAGCGCGCGGTGCGGAGGAGCGCGGCGCCGAGGGGGAGGTCGGGACGCGGAAAGTCGCGCACCTCGACCGGACGGCCGGGCGCGGGCATGACAGCGGCGAGGATGCGGGCGCTCACGGCGTACGATACCCTTGGACGTCACTGCCGCAGACGGTCGCTGTCCGTGGCACGCGCGGACCAACAGCTTACCACCGGGCCTTTTTTCGCATGGTGCATCGCATCACCCGCGGCGCCGTTCTTACGCTGCTTGTCGCGTTCGCGGCCGATGCCGCCTGGGCGCAGGCGTATTCGGCGCCGAAGGCGCGCCGCAAGTTCATCAGCGTCAGCTACGACTGGCAGTTCACGCAACCGCTGCACTTTCTGGAACATCCAGTGCAGGATCTCGTCGGGCGGCCGGTGGCTGCGTCCCAGTTCGAGGCCTACGACTACCGGACCCGCGACGGCGAGATCCTGATCGACGTGCTCGAATTCTCGCGGCGCGGACAGGGTGCGGGCGTCACGCTGTATCCGTTCGGGGTGAGTGTCGGTCCGGCGCTGGCGCTCCGGGCCAGTTTCGAGGATCTGCCGACCATCCGGATCGCCTTCACCGGAAACGGTGCGCCGCCACACTACGCGCTCGACGGCGCGCGCGCCTACGATCTCGGCGCGGCGCTCGTCGTCGCCGACCATTCACGCGGCTTCGGGCTCGGGAGCCACGCGTTCGTCGGCGGCGGCGTGGGACGGATCAAGAGCGATGTCCGTGACGGCGATCGTCTCTTCGGGGAAATGGGCGGGGGTCTGAACTCGGGTCCGGTTGGCGTGGAGCTGTCGGTGAAGTTCGCGTGGAACCGCCTGACCGATCCGGTCGATCATCAATTCCTGACGGTGCCGATCACGGTGCGCGGCACGCTGACGTTCTAAAAAAGGACGGCACCGCGCCGGACGTAAACCTGCCGAGAAGAGAGCCGATGCAGACAGAGGACTGGTTGAAAGCCGCGTGCGCGGATGCGGATCGTCGCGGCCTCGAAGGATTGAAGCCGCTGCTCGAGTCGCTCGCGCGCTCGACCGCCTCGCTGCGCGAGTTCGATCGTGCGATCCGCGCCAGTGATGCGGCATCGATCTCGGAGTCCACCCCGGCGGGCGACGCCGCCGGACGCGAGCGATGACGCCGCCCGCCGATCTCCGATCGATCGCCGAAGTCGCACCGCTGATCAAGGCGGGAACGTTGTCTCCTGTCGATCTCGTCCGCGCGGCCCTCGCCCGCATCGACGCGCGGGCGGAGTTGAACGCGTTCATCACCGTTATGCGCGAGACGGCGCTGGCCGAGGCGAGGGCCAGCGAGGGAGAGGTCGCGGCCGGCCGTTACCGCGGCCCGCTTCACGGCATCCCGGTCTCGGTGAAGGACTTGATCGACGTCGCGGGTACCCCGACCACCGGCGGGTCGGCGGTGCCGCCGCGCTACCCGCGGGAAGACGCGCCGATCGTCACGCGCCTTCGGGAGGCCGGGGCGATCATCGTCGGCAAGACCAACCTGCACGAGTTCGCGTTTGGCACCACCTCGGACGAATCCGCCTTTGGTCCGGTGCGACACCCACAGGATCCGTCGCGGTCTCCGGGAGGATCGAGCGGCGGCGCCGCGGTGGCCCTGCTGGAAGGGATGTGTTTCGCGTCGGTCGGGACCGACACCGGCGGCTCGATCCGGATCCCGTCAGCCGCCTGCGGCGTCGTCGGCCTGAAGGCGACAATCCACGAGCTCCCGTGCACCGGTGTCCTTCCGCTGAGCCACACGCTCGATCACGTGGGTCCGATGGCCCGAACGGTCGCCGACGTCTCGACCATGTTCCGCGCGATGAACGGAGATGTGGCAGACCCTGGCGCGCACGGGCATCTGCCGCCGGACCGGCGGGTGTTTGGCGTACCGGAAACCTATTTCTGCGAGCGGCTGGACCCTGGCGTGCGGGAAGCACTCGAGCGGATCCGTGGCATCCTCACTCGCGCGGGGCACGACGTGCGCCCGGTCGAGATCGATGACGCGGGGCGCACCGCGGACGTCTACCTGCACATCGTGCTGCCTGAAGCATCGTGGATTCACGCGTCGATGCTCGAGGCCCACGCCGGCCGCTATTCGCCGGGCGTCCGCTTGCGGCTCGAGATGGGACGGTGCGTGCTGGCGGAAGACTACGTGCGGGCGCTGTCGCTGCAGACCGTCCTGACGCACGCGGTGGAACGCGCGATGGCCGGGTGCGATGCCCTGCTCCTGCCGGCCCTGGCGATCCCCGCGCCGCCTCTCGGGGCCGTGACGGTGGACGTCGACGGCCGCCGTGAACCGGTGCGCGCGGTCATGCTCAGGCTGACGCAACTCTTCAACATCACCGGGCATCCTGCCATTGCCCTCCCGGCCGGCCGGACCCACGACGGCTGGCCGATCGGCATGCAGCTCGTCGGCCACCCGGGGGCGACCAACCAGCTCCTCGCGCTGGCCGCCGAGACCGAAGGTTATATGATCGGCGGCGACGGGTCTGTTGGCGGCGGTACCGGGTGAATATCAGGTTGCGGCTCGCCGAGCGGCATCGGCGTCTTCGGTCCCGGAATCGGAGGGTGCCCGAGTGGTTCTGGCGGATGCGGCACGTCGGGGATCGGGGGCTGCTCAATCATGCCCGTCACAGGTGCAACTTTTCTGCCGGACTCACAGGGGTGGCAGGTCGACGATTCGGGATTGGTCGCACCGTTTTGAACATGTCATCCATGCGGCCGGAATACTAGGCGAGTGCTGGCGAGAGTTTTTCACCAATGGGAGCGTCGGCTCGCGGCCGTCGCCGAAGGGCGCACGGTCCGGCCGTTCGAATGGGGCCTCGACTGGATCGACGGCGTCGGAGACGGCGGGGAGGATGCAGGTGAGCGGCTGGCGGCGTGGGCTTCGCAGACCCTCGAGAACAGCGACGCCTTTTTCGCGCTGGAACCGTGCGGCGACTACGTCCTCGAGGGGGACCGGCTGTCGTTCCCGAGCGCAGTGCGCACGCCGCACGCGGAGAACAATACCGTCCGGGCGCGCTATTTTCCCGAGCCCTCCGAGCGCGGCCGCAAGCGCGCCGTCGTCGTGCTGCCGCAATGGAATTCCGACGCCGGCGGCCACGTCGGCCTGTGCCAGCTGCTGAACAGATTCGGCCTCACCGCCCTGCGGCTGACCCTTCCGTATCACGACGCGCGCATGCCCCCGGAGCTCCGGCGCGCCGACTACATCGTCAGCGCCAATGTCGGGCGGACGGTGCAGGTCTGCCGGCAAGCAGTGCTCGATACCCGACGCGCGGTCGCCTGGCTGGCGGACCAGGGCTACGAGTCGATCGGCATCCTCGGAACCAGTCTGGGATCCTGTCTCGCGATGCTGGCCGCGGCACACGAGCCGCTCGTCCGCGCCACCGCCCTCAACCATATCTCGCCGTATTTCGCCGACGTGATCTGGGACGGACTCTCGACCGAACACGTGCGCGCCGGTCTCGACGGGCGGATCGATCTCGAGGCGCTGCGCCGGATCTGGATGCCGATCTCCCCGTTCCCGTATCTCGAGCGCGTGCGCGGCAAGCGCGTGCTGCTGGTCTACGCGCGCTACGACCTGACGTTTCCGGTTGCGCTGTCGAAGTTCCTGGTCAGCGAGTTCCGCCGGCGCGGGATCGATCATGAAGTCTGCGTGCTGCCATGCGGGCACTACAGCACGGGGGTGTCGCCATTCAAGTGGATGGACGGCCTTGCGCTCTGCCGATTTCTGAACCGGAGTCTTTGAAGCCCCACGGGGCCGGCTGAAGTTGGACACGACCGGGAACTCTCGGGAATCGCGCGAGGGTGCGCCTGAAGAGCGTGTAAACAAACCGAGATCTTTGTGGCAATCGGCTCACGCTGATCTTCCGCCTGAAGGCGGAAGCCACAACCGTTTCACTGATTGAGCCATTTCACTGACCGATTGAGCCCGTATCTTCCGCCTGAAGGCGGAAGCCACAACCGTTTCACTGATTGAGCCATTTCACTGACTGATTGAGCCCGTGGCTTCCGCCTTCAGGCGGAAGGACACGCTCCGGGCATCAATTCACATCCTCTTCAGCCGGCCGTACGTCAGAGGAATTTCAGGATGCCGCGGAGGGCGTTGTACAGCACGCCGGCGACGGCGGTGACGAGCGGAGAGAGTTCACCGTTCGCGATGTTCTCCGCCGTGCTGACCGGCTGCGTGACGAGCAGGTAAATCAGCCCGCCGGCGAAGATCGCCGTCAGGATCCCGATGATCGCCGCGAGGCTGAGGCTGCGCTGGGCGAAGCTCATTGGAACCCGACCAGTCTACAATGGCCCCGCATAATTGTGACTTGGACGGAGACATGCCGGGCAGGGTTCCTGGCACCCCGGTCAGAGCCCCCCTGTCGCGGGCCACGCAGCGGGTCTACGCGGCTGGCACTTCCGTCACGACACCGAGATTGAGGCGCGGCAACGAGGGTCCGATCTTGTCGCGATCACCCACAATCACCGTCAACAGGCGCGACGGATCGATGTGCTCCATCGCGACGCGCGTGACGTCGGCTTCCGTGACCGCCAGCACCTTCGGCACGAAGGTCGAGAAGTAGTCATCCGGCAGCCCGTACAGGGCCAGCTGCGCCGCTCCGCGGCTGATTTGCTCCGCCGTCTCGAAGTTGCGCGGGTAGCCACGGGTCAGCGCCGCGCGGCCCGTTTCGAGCTCCGCCTTGGAGACCGGACGATCGCCGCGGATGTCGCGCAGCTCCGACAGCGCGTCGAGGACGGCGTCCACCGTCATTTCGGACTGCACGCTCGCCTGCAGCGAGAACGGTCCCGGCCCCCGGCGGAAGTCGAAGGAGGTCCGAGCGCCGTAGGTGTACCCCTTCTCCTCGCGCAGCTTCATGTTGACGCGGCTGACGAACTGGCCCCCGAGCACCATGTTCAACACGAGCAGCGGATGATAATCGGGCGTTGCGCGCGACACCCCGACGTGCCCGACGCGCAGCTCCGACTGCGCCGCGTCCGGCCGGTGCAGGACGGCGATGCGGCCGGACGGTGACGGTGGGGCGGCCGGCAAGCGGCGAGGATCGGCGGCGGACGAGGGGTCGCCGACCCAGCCGCCGAACGCTTCGTTCACGAGCCCGGCCAGCTCCTCGTGCGTCGCGTCGCCCGAGGCAACCACGGTGATGCGGGAGGGGGCGAACGTCGCACGATGGAACGCGCCAATCTCGGAGAGCGCCATCGCGCGCAGCGACGCTTCGGTCCCGATCGGCAAATGGCCGTAGGGATGATCCGGGTACAACAGCTGCGCGAACGCGCGATCGGCGAGCGCCGGCGGCATGTCGCGGATCTGCGTCAGACGATTCAGCCGCAGCTCGCGAACCCGCTCGAAATCACGCGCCTCGAGCCGCGGCCTCAGCAGCATGTCGGCGAGCAGCGCGGCGCCGCGTCCGGCAAACCGCGCCAGGCTGGTGAGCGTGACGATGGTCGCGTCCGAGCCGATCTCGGCATCGAGGTGCCCGCCGATGCGCCCGAGGGCGTCGTGCAGCTCGATCACGCTCAGATCGCCGCAACCTTCGTCGAGCATGTCGCTGGTGATCGCCGCCAGGCCCGGACGATCCGGCGGATCCGCCGCGGCGCCGACCGGCACGAGCACCAGGAAACTGATCAGCGGGACAGCGTGCTGCTCGACGGTCCATACCGCCAGCCCGTTGGGGAGCGTGCGCCGGCGAATCTCCGGGAAGCGAAACGGAGGCTCGGGGCCGAGAGCGGGCAGACGCGATCGGTCGACAGCCATCAGGACACCGCGACCGGCTGGGACCGATCCAGCGCGAGGTCGGCGCGCCCCTTGGGGACCACGCTCAGCACGATCCGGCCGTCAGGCCGCAACCACTCCCGGGCGACGCGCTGCATGCCTTCCGGCGTGACATGGCGGTATCGCGCGAGGTCCCTGTCGAAGAAGTCCGGATCGCCGAGATACATGTTGTACGCGTTCAGTTGGTCCGACTTGCCGCCGAAACCCCCGACCGTCTGGAGCCGGTAGATGAAATTCGCCTCCGCCTGCGCCAGACAGCGCTCCATTTCAGCCGCCGTCGGTCCCTCGTCAACGAACTCCGCGAGCGCCCGCGCGAGCGCCTGCTCGAGCTGCGCGAGGGTTCGTCCGGGCGCAGCCGTGGCGACCACCTGAAAGAATCCGCCAATCTCCCGCGAGTTCTGCGACGCGGCAATCTCGGTCGCCATTCGCTCCTCGTAGACCAGCGTCCGATACAGCCGCGAGGTTTTCCCGCTCGCGAGCACCTCGGCCACCAGATCGAGCTCCGCATCGTCGGCGGCGAAGAGCGGCGGCGAATGCCAGGCGATGTAGAGCCGCGCCAACTCGACGCGATCCTCGAGGATCAGCCGGGTCTCGGACGAAATTCTGGAAGGGGGCTCGAACTCGACGGCGGGGGCCTCGTCACCCGCGTCGAGGCCACCGAAATAATCGGTCGCCATCGCCAGCACCTCGCTGGTATTGACATCGCCCGCCAGCGTCAACGAGGCGTTCCGCGGCCGGTAGTAGGTCTGAAAGAACGCGCGCACGTCGTCGAGCCGCGCGGCGCGGATGTCCTCGGCCGCACCGATCGTCAGCCAGTGATAGGGATGATCCGGCTGGTAGAGCGCGCCGACGAGCGCCATGCCGGCAAATCCGTACGGACGGTTCTCGTAGTTCTGGCGGCGCTCGTTGAGCACGACCTCGCGCTGGGTTTCGAATTTCGCGTCGGTCAGCGCCGGCAGCAGGTAGCCCATGCGATCCGACTCCATCCAGATCGCCAGCTCCAGCGCGTTGCGAGGCACCACTTCCCAGTAATTGGTGCGATCCGCGTTGGTCGATCCGTTCAACCAGGCGCCGGCCTCCTGGAGCGGCTGGAAGAACCCGCGATCGTAGTGCTGCGAGCCTTCGAACATCAGATGCTCGAACAGGTGCGCGAACCCGGTGCGCCCCGGTTTCTCGTTCTTCGACCCGACGTGATACCAGAGATTCACGGCGACGATGGGACAGCCGTGATCCTCGTGGATCAGCACGTCGAGCCCGTTGTCGAGGCGATGCCGAGTGAAAGGAATATTCATAAGAGACTTGCCGGCCGCCGGCCGTCACCCATCGTAGCCACAATCCGGGCGCCGGTAAACCTGCGCTTACCTGACCTGGATGAGGGGGATTGCACTCTTCTTGTAGCTGGCGATGGCGAGCTGGGTCGCGAGCTGCCGGGCCGCCGAGCGGAACGCCTCCGCCGCCGGCGAACCGCGCTCGCCAATGGTGATCGGTACGCCATTGTCGCTCCCGATCCGGATGGGCTCGTAGATCGGGATCCGGCCGAGAAACGGCACCGCCATCTCCTCCGCCAGGGCTTCGCCGCCGCCCTTGCCGAAGATGTCGCTCTCGTGACGGCAGTCCGGGCAGATGAAATGGCTCATGTTCTCGATCAGCCCGAGCGTCGGCACGTTCAGCTTCTGATACATGCGGATCGCGCGCCGCGTGTCCGCCACCGACACCGTTTGCGGCGTCGTGACGACAATGCTGCCGACGACGGGGACGGACTGGCTGAGGCTGAGCGCGACGTCGCCGGTGCCGGGCGGCATGTCGACGATCAGGTAATCAATATTTTCCCAGCTCACTTCGCGGAAGAACTGCTGAATCACGCCGTGCAGCATCGGCCCGCGCCAGATCACCGGCGCGTCGTCGCCGGTCAAGAACGCCATCGAAACGAGCTTGATGCCGTACTGTTCCGCGGGAATGATCTTGTTGCGTTCGTCGGCCACGAGCTGCGCCTTGATCCCGAGCATGATCGGCACGTTCGGGCCGTAGATGTCGCCGTCGATCATGGCCACGCGGCTGCCCGCCTGACTGAGCGCGATCGCCAGGTTGACGGCGACGGTGGTCTTTCCGACCCCCCCCTTGCCCGCGCCGACCGCGATGATGTTCTTGACGCCTGGCACCGGTTGCTTGCTGATGTCGGCCGGCACGGCGGCGCGTACGAGCGCCGTCATCTCGATCTCGACGGCGGTGACGCCGGGAACCCGCATGACCGCGGCGCGCGCCGCATCGCGCACCTGATCGCGGCCCTCGGGGCCGTGGATGGACAGCTCGATCGTGAACCCCACGCGCTCGCCGTCAATCCGCAGGTTCTTGACGAACTTCAGGGAGACAACGTCACGGTGCAGATCGGGATCACGAACGGCGCGAAGCGCCTCGAGAACGGCCGCTTCGGAAACAACATTGCTCATACTGGTAGGTTGATTGTAGCCGGGACTCGGCGGCTCGGGATCCGCCAACCGACGTCCGAAATTCGGAAGCTGGGGATGTCGCCTCCAAATTTCCCGGCTCGACGTCGCAGGCGAACGCCGATCCGGAGAAGACCCTGGTGACTGCTGAGCCCCGAATCCGCGTCCCGGATCGTGACGCCGATCTAGATCCTCTGCTCCGCGATGTCGCCGACGATGGTGAGCTTGAAGCGCTCCCCTTGGTAGGCCTTGAACATCAGGATCAGCCAGAGGATGGCGGAGCCATAGACGATGAAAATCGAGAGCACCCAGCCGAGCAGCGGAATCGACAGGCACAGCAGCAGCGCCAGGCTGGCGGGGCCGAATACGAGCATCGACTGCATCGCGTGAAATCGGACGAACCGGTTGTGCGGCTCGGTCATGAAAAACAGGATGCCGGTCAGCCAGCCGAGACTGTAGGCGAGCGCCGCCGCGACATTCGAATCGAAGCCGCTCGCGGTTCGTTCGCCGTCCGGCACCCTCGATCGATCGCCTGTCTCCATTCGTCGCGTCTCTATCCCCGCGCCTTGGTGAAGAATACCGCCCGCGTTTCGTTGTGCAGAAGCACCCAGAAAGCGTAGATCCCGAGCGCGGTTCCGAACGGCAGCGCGAAAAAATTGAGCGCCGCGAGCCAGAGCACCGCGAGCCGGCCCTGCGGCTGACGGCGGCGCAAGGCGCGACCCGCCCAGAGATTCCCGCCGCCGGCCGCCAGCAGGGCCGCCGCGAAGATCACGAATGCGCCCGCGGTCACCCCTGCGGCCAGCCGATCGTCGGCCGACGTGATGCCGATCGCAATCGCCCCGACCGCAAGCAGCAGGATCGACACGCCGAGCAGGAGGCCGATCGCGCCCCAGACCAGTTGAAGGATGCCGAGCAGGTGCAGATGAGGACGCATCAACATGAACGCGGGCCCAGAGGCGGGCGGCCGCGGCTTCAGCGGATTGTAATCCGGACTTCGACGAATGTCTGTGGCGCCCCCTGCGGCGCGACGCTGAACCGGAACCGCGTCCCTTCACGCACGCCGGCGGGGACGCGCAGCCGGATTTCGTGCTTGCCCGCCACCTCGCCGACGCCGACGCACGTCACGCACCAGTCTGACCACACCTCCCCGCGGCCGCCGCACCGTGGGCAGGTGCGCCGCAGGGGAACATGGAGGGGAACCAGCACACCCCAGAACGCCTCGTGCGGGGTGACGACGATGTCGGCGGAGAGAGCCGCTTCGGGCGCAGCGCCAAAGAACGAATCCCGCATCCGATCCAGCACGCTCGACACGGACGGAAAGTCGATCGCCACTTCGTCGGCGAGCCAGTCGGACCGGCTCACCGCGAGAAGCCGCGCGTCGTACGCGTCACGGCGATCGGGATGGCGCAGGATGTCGTAGGCGCGCGCCACTTCCTGGAACGCCGTCCCGCGATCATCCCCGGAAATGTCTGGATGATAGCGGCGTGCGAGCTGCCGGTACGCACGCTTGATCTCGTCAGCGCCCGCGCCCGGCGATACGCCCAGAACCTCGTAATAATCGCGCATTGCGCTCGTTAATCCAGCCCTGCAGAAACAGTGCCGCTACGCGCGCGGCAGGAACCGCGCGCGCGCCGGCATGTTCGTTACGATAGGAGCCGGTCCGGGGGAAGTCAAGACTCCCGCCCGGTGCTAGAATCGCGCGATGCATGAATGCCCGCTGTGTGGTGAAGCGATGCGGCTCAGCGTGCGCGAAGTCCAGGGATCACTCGGGCCTGTACAGGTGGTCCGTGAATGGATCTGTCCCGAGTGCGACTACTTCGAAGAGGCCGAAACGTCGGATGGATAGCGCGGGGCTCAGCGGGCGCCGAGCGTCAACAGCACTTCGTTGCGTACGTCTTCCTCGAAATCAGCGAAATTGAGCGCCGTCTCGCACTCGTCGCACAACACTTCGATTACTGCGGGCCGTCCTTCTTCGTTCGCTTCGACGCGCGAGTCGCGCAGCTGGACGACGTGCATCTGCAGGGTCTTCACCAGAAAGTTCTGGTCGTTCCCGCAGCTCGGACAAGTCAGGGACATCTAGACTACACTCCTCTCGGCCACCGAGGCCGTTGCCAAACCCTCGGATTGTACGGGAACGCCTTTGATGTAAGCAATCAAGATCTTCGCGAACCACGTTCCCACCCGCGGGGTATACGATGCTGCTATGGCCGAACGCACGACTGCACGCGAGATTCAGAGTCAGGCACGCGGACCCCACTGGGTGGCGTGGGTGCCCGACGCCGCCGGGAAACCGGAGCATGAGGTCGTGCTGGTGGGGCGTACGCGGAAGGAAGCGGAGGAACGAGCGAGACGATGGGCGGCCGCGAATCTGACCCTGTAGGTCTACTCGTCGGTCTCCTCCGAATCGTCGAATTCGGGTTCCCCCAAGCGCAGAATCTGGCCGCTCGCGTGGCCCGCGAGAATGCAGTACGGCCCCTTGGCCTCGAGCGACACGACCCCGACATCCCACGGACGCGCGCGATAGGCCGCGGCCACGCACCCACACGGTAGACCTTCGAGAGCCTCGAGTTCGAACACCGTGGTGGTTGGTCTTACGTAGTTCAGTGCGCTTGCCGTTGCTGCCATACGCTACCTCCGTGGCTGGCCTGAATGCAATGCCCAAGCCAGTTGTGAAGTTAGACTGCAGCACTGGGTCCTCGGTTCCCGCCGCCTCGTAAACCATTGCCGAATGGACGGTTCTCCTGGCACCCCAAGCGCACTCTTGGATACGTTCTACTGACATCTGCAGGCTACAATAGCCCCGGATACGTGAGCCGACCTCCTTGTTCTCGCGCGAACTCACTCAGCTCATGAGGCTTAGCGTGTCTCGGCGACAATATGTGCCGAACTATGACATTGCGCACAAAAAGAGCATCTGCAAGCAGCCTTCGGTGGCACCGCCACCAGACCGCCTCGGCGCACATCACCGTTGTCGGCCCGCCCGCAGCAAATGCCAAGAGCTCGTCCAACGAACTTCTGAAGTCGTCCGTCTGCATGTGATCGGCGTAGCCTCGGAAACTGGGGTGGCGGAGCCCGCTGTTGATCGAATCAGGATGCGGTTTCCGGTGTCCGCCGAGACCGGGAAAATGGCGGTAACGGATACCAGCGGCGGTCAGGAAGGCGTCGAGCGGCGCCTGGCTGAAATGGGGGTGCCGCCTGGAGCCGGGGAACGCGCGGACGTCAGCCAGCTGCCGAATGCCGTGCGCCTCGAGCAGCGCGTGAAACGCCTGGACGGTATGCGTCGAGTGGCCGATCGTGTGGATCACGAGCCGGACGCCGGTCTCGCGGTCAGCGGTCGGCGTGGGCAGCGGCTGGGTGATCCGCATAAATCAAGCGGCCTTCGACCGCCGCGCCGCGAAAGAGATTACGCGCCGCGTCAACGTACAGATCGAGCTGCCGGCGATGCCCTGGACGCGGCCGGCCAGTCTTGAACTCGACCACCACGATCGACCCGTCCTCTTTCTGAATCAGGCAGTCGATCGTGCCGCGCAGGATGATCCCTTCCGGCCGCGACACATCCTTCGGCAATGGACTCTCGGCCACGTACGAGAACGGCACCTCGTGCAGACGCCGCCCGCCGGCAAAGAGCGCGGCGACGTCGCCGCGCGCGCGCAGGCGCCGCCAGGCGCTGACCGCCGCGGCGACGGCCGCGTCCACCTCGGCAACCGCCCCCCGCTCGTCGTCCTTCAGCAATCCCCGCGCGTATGCCGCCTGTTCATCGTCTGTCGCCCCGCTCATACGGTCCCCGAACTGGAGCAGCCGGTGCACCAGGATCCCAACGGTCGCGTCGCGCCAGTCGTCGGTGCGCACCCCCTCGCTGGCGCCCGAGTCTCCGAGCCATGCGGTGACCGACCGCCGTTCGATTTCCGCGCGATCAGTCACCGGCCCGAATCGATCGTTGGCGGCGTCGCCGATTGCCGGTTCGGCGATCGGTCCCGCCTCGTCTGCGGAGGAGGGGGCACTCGGAACCTCGCAGACCCGCCAGGTGAATGACCGCCCTGATGGTCCCGCCCAGGCGATGACGCCCAACTCGTCAAACGAGGTGGCGGCGCGTCCGAACAGCGGCTTGACGGACTCCGGAAGCACTTCGGCGAGGCTGCCGCGGCCGGGTTGGAGCACGCCATCCTTGAGCACGGACGAGAAGTACAAGCGATCGCGCGCACGGGTGAGGGCAACGTACAGGAGCCGTCTCGTTTCCTGCTTCTCACGCTCGCGCTCGGCTTCATCCGTCTCGGAGACAAACGGACCGACCGACACCGACGGCGCTCCCCCTTCGCCGTCCATCACCACACGGACCGGCCGCGGGGGCCCGGTGGCGCCTTTCGCGAGATTGACCACGAACACGACGGGAAACTCGAGCCCCTTCGACGCGTGGACGGTCATCAGGTTGACGGCATCGAGCGCTTCGATCACCGCATTCGACTCGTCGCCCGCGGTCAGCGAGTCGATGTGATCCGCAATCCGGGCCAGCGTGGCGTAGCCGCGATTCTGGATGCGCCGCACCAGACCGCGCATCTTCTTCAGGTTTTCCCACGCCTGCTGCCGGCGCGCGCCGCGAAGCTCGTACGCGTACGCGGTCGCCGGTAACAGCTGCTCGATCAGATCGGCGGGAGGCACCCGATCGACCTGGGCGATCCACTCCCCGACGCGCTCGCGAACGTACTGCAGCACCCGGCGGTCCTCGGGATCGAGCTGCACACCCGCCTCCGGGAACTGCGGCCCGGTGATGGCCGCGGCGAGGGCCGGACCGAGCTGCGCCAATGCCGGGTCAGAGAGGCGCACAAAGCGCGAACGCAGGAAGGCGGCGGCCCGCAGATCCGACCCGGGGTCGGCCAGGTACCGCAACAGCGCCGAGAGATCCTTGATCTCGTCGGCGTCGAAGAATCCCAGCCCCTTGTAGACGTACGACGGGATCCCGCGCACGCCCAGCTCGCGCTCGAACTCCCGATGGCTCGCGCGCGACCGGAAGAGAATGGCGATGTCTCCCGGGCGGGCCTCCCGCGGGACACCGGTCGTGCGGTCGCGGACGGTGTCCTCACGGAGGATGCGCGCGATCTCGGCCGCCACGGATGCCGCACACGCGTCCAGGTCATTGGCCACCGCGATGCCGAGGACCGGCCCGCGTCCTCGCGCGCCGGTGCTCTCGATCGGGAACTGATCCGAGCCTCGATAGGTGAAGTCATCCGGCCGCACACCCGGCTGCGACATCTCCGTGAACAGCTCGTTGACGAATTCCAGCAGCTCGGGCACGGCGCGAAAGCTGCGGCTGATCGAGCGGTGCGGACTGCCGGCGAGCCTCAGCGCCTCGATGTAGCGGCCGGCCTCCTGCAGCACGGCCACCTCGGCGTCCCGAAACCGGTAAATGGACTGCTTGCGATCGCCGACGATGAAGATCGAGGGCTGGGTGGGCAGGCCAAGACCCTCGCCCCAGGACTGGATCAGCAGCGAGACGAGCTCCCACTGGGCGCGGCTGGTGTCCTGGAATTCGTCCACCAGCACGTGGTGGTAGCGCGACTCGAGCCGGAACCGGCTCTGCGAGAACTCGTCCATCTGACGCAGCAGATCGAGCGCGCGCTGCAGGACATCCGAAAAGTCGAGCACCGAGCGTTCGTCCAGTGCGCGCCGGTATTGGGTCAGCGCGATCCCGAACATGCGGCGGATGCCGCGCGCGAGCACCACGTTCAGGTCGCGGCTGAAGGCCGCCATCACATTTTCGATCTGCGGCGCGATCTGGACCACCGCGCTGCGATGGCGCTTCGACGCCTCCACGGAGGGGTAGTCGCGTTCCCCTTTGTACGGAGGAATCGCGCCGGGCCGCCGGGGCTTTCCCTCGTTGGTCAGGAAGTGCCCGCCCACCCGATCGAGCACTCCTCGTATCTGCGCATCGCCTGCCCGCTCGAGCTCACCGAGCGCGCGCAGATCGCGCAGCAGCATCTGAAAGCGGGGATGCTCGACCGGTCCATCGGCCAGGAACGCCGCCAGCCCGCCGGGCACGGCGCGGAGCGCGTCCTGCAGCGCGGTTGCGGCACGGCGGCACACGGCTTCAGCCGTCACATCCGCCGGCCCCTTCGCGAGAAATCGATCGAGGGCGTCCCACGCGACCAGGCGTCGTTCGAGAAGAGACCGAAGCCCCGCACGCGTGCGGGAGACGCCGAGCTGCGCGAGCACCACGGCGATATCGGGCTCCTGCCGGGCGAGGCCGGCGAAGATCCGAAGCGATCGATCGAGCGATTCGTCCACCCGCCGGGGCACCTCGGTCTCGTCGGCCATGTCGAAACCCGGGTCCAGGTCCGCCTCGAGCGGAAACTCACGCAGCAGCGACAAGCAGAACGCGTCGATCGTGCTGATGGAGATGTCTCCCAGCCGGTCGCGCACCTCGACCCATCGGGCCTTGTCGAACTCCGAGCGCGCCGCCGTCTCCTTCAACTCGCGGATGATCCGTTCGCGCATCTCCGCCGCGGCTTTCCGGGTGAAGGTGATCGCGAGGATGTTGCCCGGCTCGACGCCCGCCTTCAGCAGGTTGACGTAGCGCCAGACCAGCACCGAGGTCTTGCCGGTGCCCGCGGACGCCTCGAGCACGACGTTGTTGCGCGGATCGATCGCGTAATCGCGCGCGGAGGCGTCAGGATCGGCGGCCACAGGGGGACACTCAACCTTGAGTGTCCCGATTGAGTGTCCCCCCACGACCGGCTCCGCCTCAACCCCGAAGAGGGAGGGCTGCGACGGCGGCGGGCGCTTCTCACTCATCGCCCACGTAGTCCTTGCGACAGACCGACGCATACCCGCACCGCGTGCAGAGAAAGGGCTCATCCGGCTTGACCGGGAACTCGCCCCGCTCGATGCCGTCGATCGCCGCCAGGAACCGTTCCTGCCCGGCTGCCACGGCCTCCTCGAGCGACGACGAGCCGCCGAGCTCGCAGAACGGCCGTTTCTCCCGGAAGGCGACATACCCGGCGCGCCCGAGCGTCCACGATCGGCCATGGCGCCCCTCGAGCGCCTGCTCCGCGCAGACGCCGTAGACCGGCAGCTGCAGTGCGCGCCCGCTCTTCGGCGCCTTGCCCAGCTTGTAGTCGACGAGGCGCAGCGTGCCGTCGGCAAGCAGATCGATCCGATCGGCCTTCGCACGGAGACGCACCGTGCGCGGACCCGCGGCCGTCGTGAAGGCGAAGGTCCCCGTGAGCTCGTGCTCGAGCAACCGTTCCACGACGTCGCCTCCCTGCTCGATCTCGAAGGCGAAGGCGCGCTCGGCGAGCCCGGACGCTGCCGCCGATCCAAGCAGGTAGGTCCGTTCGAGGGCACGATCCGATTCCGGCAGCGTCGCGAGCCGCGCTTCCGCCACGGCTTCGAACAGCCCCACGGCTTCCGTCATGTTGCCCGACGTGAGGCTCCCATGGCCGGACGACTGCCAGGCCCTGAAGAACGTCTCGAACACGTCGTGCAGAAACTGGCCGCGCTCCTGCGGGGTCAGGCCTGATTCCTCGTCGCGCTCCTCCGGCAGCTTGAGGACGTAGGTGGCGAAATACTTGAACGGACACTCCAGGTAGCGCTCGATATGGCTGACGGCGTAAACGGCTGACTCGCGCGCGCCGGCCTCACCATGAAACCTGCCGCCGCCCGTCGCCGAGCGCGACGCGCGCATGGCGAGCCACTCGAGCGGGGCGCCGGCGAGCGCCCCGGCCGCGAGCGGATCCTCCGCCAGGGCCTCATGCAGGAACACGCGTGATCGCACCCCCGCGGGGACCCGCTCCACCGGCAATCCGGCCGTCTCCAATTCCTCCAGAAACGATGACGCCGGCACAATCGCATCGTCTTCGAGCGTGAAGATCGAGACTGTCACGCGCGTCGTGGCGAGCGTCAGCAGATCGTGAAAGCGGGCGCGCGCCGCCGCCAGACGATCCGCGTCCGCCGGCCATCCCAGCTGGGTCAGGAGCGACGAGGGATAGAAAATGCTGCGACGGCCCCGATCCGGCCAGTCGCTTTCGACCAGGCCGACGAGACGCAACTCGTCGACATCCGCGTAGGCCGCCGCCGGGGCGTCCAGGAGCGTCGGGCCGCGCGTGCCGGTGCGCGGCGAGAACGTCTGTCCTTCGATCCAGCGCCGGATGGTTGCCGTCAACTCCGCCAGCGGCATCGGCTCGTCGTCGTGCAGACGATGGGCGTCTCGGAGAGACTCGAGCGCCGCCAGGATCGCCGCCCGCGCGCGCTGATGCCGGTCGAACCAGCCGGCATCGGGGTCGGCAGGACGTTCGTGCACCGACACGAACGCCAGCAGCGCGGCCACCTGCGCCGACGCGGACGGGGCCTCGATCATCTTCCGCAATTCGCCGGCGGCGGCGGCAGCGGCGCGAAGTGCGGGCGCGGCGCGTTGCCAGCGGGACGTGCGCCGCGAGCGGTCGGCGAGGCTCCTGCCGGGCGGCGCCGCCGGCGGCGCGATCTGCTCGATCGTGGCAGCTTCCGCCTCTGCCGCGAGCGACGACAGACGATCCCATCCGCCCAGGTACTTGATGTCGCGCAGCAGGATGTCGGCGGCCGCGATCTCGCCCGCCCCAACCGGCGCCGAGCCGCCGGCAGCCGCATCACCCTCGAACCGCCAGTGCGGTGAGGCGAGCAGTTCGATGAGCGAGGCACGCGTGCCTTCCGCCGCGGCGAACGAGCACACGATGTCGAGCGCGGCGGCAAAGGGCTCGGCGGCCAGCGGCAGCGCGTCGAGCGCCTGGTAGGGGATTTCCGCGTCGGGAAACACCTGGCGCGCCAGATACAGATACGGCAGCGGACGCTGGAAGACGACCGCCGTGCGATCGAGCGGCGAAGAGCCGCCGCGCTTGATCGCGCGCGCGATTTCCACCAGTTCCTCTTCGCGATCGCGGCAGACGATCCACCGCACCGGTTCCGCGCCGGGAGCCGGCTCCGGCGCCGACAGCACCGGCAGCGGCGCAGGCACGCCGAGCCGCTCCTCCTGGATCCCAGGCAGGACGTCGTGAATGCGCTCGTGGAAACCGGCCGCGAGGACGCTTTCGGTGGCGATAATGTCGAGCCGTTCGATCCCTGGCGCGCGCGCCAGGAGATCGTAATCGGCAAGCCACAGCCCGCGCGGATCAGCGGCCTGGTCCGGGACCGTGACGATGATGTGACGGTACGGGGTCTCTGCGCTCGAGTGATGGCCGGGGCCGCCGTCCATGGCGTCCGGCTCGTCCCGCGGAATGCTGGCGATCGGAACCGTCGATCGGCTGACTGACTCCGACCAGCGCTCCGGACCGAGGCCGTCGATCACGTCGAAGAGCGGCGAATCACCCGCCGCCGACGGCGCGGTGCGGGACGCCGATGCCGGGGCCGTGATCCGTTCGCTTGGGGCCGGCGACCGCATCAGTTGCGCGCGCAACCCGTGCTCGTCGATCCGTCCGGTCTCCGCGACGCGCTGCTCGAACAGCTCGAACGCGGCGCACAGGAAGCGCGTCAGGCGCAGCATACGTTCGGCGCCGCGATCGATCTCGGCGCTCGGCTCGAGGCTGCCGATCATCAACCGCTCGAATGCGCCGATCGTCTTGTCGCGCCGGCGCAGCTCGTCGTAGAACGCCAGGATCTCCACGATCAGGCCGGCGCGAAGCCGGAACGGAGCGGGGGTGCCGCGCGCGGCAGCGTCGATCGCCGCACGCCGGAAGATCACTTCGCGCTCGAATTCGGTAAGCCTCGCCGGCGCGTCAGGCACGCCTTGGTGGAGCTTCTCGTAGAGCTCCGCCCGGGTGATCAAATCCGGCAGCAGGAGCGCGCGCGATCCGGACGCCAGCACCCGGTTCTCGAGCGTGCGGCGCAGCGCTTCCGCCGCGCCGCGGCTCGGCACGAGGACGGCGCAGGCGCGCGGATCGCCGCTGGTGGTGCGTGCAATGGCCGCATGCATCGCCTGCAGGTCCGGCACCCGCAGCAGGCGGGTGATGCGTGGAGTGATCACCGGTGAGAGGGCGTCGTGAGCCGGTCGAGTTCCTGGGCCGCGCGATCGGTCAGCATGAGCGCGCCGGCGGCCGCCGACGCCGCGTCCCATGCGAGCTTCATGTCTTTCGATGATACCGCGTTCTGGCGCGTCGACGCGGCGCGGCGCGCCATCAAGAAGGCGGCGTCGAACAGTCCGTGCGTGGCGGTCAGCTCGACCGGCACGTCGATCGAGGCAAGCTGCCGCCTCGCCATCGCCAGGCGCTGTGCGAACGGTGACAGCAGCTTCGGCCGCGGGCCGGCCAACTCCCGGATCTGTTCGAGGGGGACCCGGGCGCGACGAAGCTCCTGCAGCGGGGCCAGCATCGCGGCCCGGTAGTCCTTGAATGCCTCCCGCCGCAGGACCGACGCGTCGCGCGCCAGGCGCAGACGGCGGGCCTCGTCGAGGCGGAGATCCAGGAACGCCAGCAGCGCTGATGTCTCGCGCGGCCGGCGCCGGCCCAGCCGATCGTCCGCCTTCAACACGTCGATGAGGGTCCGCTGGACCGCTGCGACGTCGCCGCGCCGCGCCCGCCGCGCCGCGGCGGCCATCGTCGAGGAGGCCAGCGAGACATAGGACTGGTCGACGCGACGCTCGGTTTCGAGGTCGGCCAGCGCACCCGCCCTGAGGTCCGCGGCCCAGCCGCCGTCGAGCGCCGGCCCCTGCAGCGCGCTCGTGATCGCACGGAGAAGAGACACGCGCTCAGCCGGCTCCGGCGTTATCGCCGATGCCGCCAGCGCCTGTTCAATCGATTCGCGAAAGTCCGGATCCGGCAGAAGATCGACCGGTGGTTCCGGCGTCGCGGTCGCGACCAGGCTCACGTCGAAGCTCGACTGCCCGGCGGCAATCCGCAGTTCCGCGATCACTTCGTCCAGCATCGAGACCAGCTGCCCGACTTCGTCGGCACGGTAGCCGAAGTTTTCGGAAGGCCATCGGGCCAGGTTGGCGCGCGCCTCGCGCGCCATCGCCAGCCGACGAACGGGATCGGCGGTCAGCGCGATGTCGTTCAACGCCTCGGTGACGCGTCCGCTGAGCATCGCAAAATCGTCCGCGCCGCGCGTGTTGCCATAGCGCCGCGCACGGACCGCATTGGAATACTTGTCGGTGCGATCCCAGTCGACAGACCGGTCTGGAATGCTGACGAGCAGCAGGCGCGGGGCAGCCGGCGCGCCGGTGGCGTCCGCGGTCGGCGAATCAGCGTCGCCGAGGGGCATCGAGAAGACGACCTGCCCGGCCACGCGCGCGAACTCGCCATAGCTCACAAGCGTGGTGCCGTCGGACAGAAACAGCCGGTAGAGCACTGAATCCGCGGCCGCCGCGGGCCACGCACACGCCAACGCCGCCGCCAGCATGAGGGCGAACGCCCTGCAACCGCGCCTGATTCGACCCCCTGAAAGATTCAGAAAACGAGCCACTAAATCAGCTGTGGAAAACGTGTGGAGGAAACGTGGATCGGCTGTGGATTGCCGGCGAATCGCATTTTTTTTCAGCGAAAACACGCCGGTAATCGGCTCGACGCACACTGTTGATGCGCCTTCGATGTTCCCTTCGCTTGATCGCTGTCGCACGGGCGTTACACTTACTCGCTCCCCAACACTCCGACCTGGATTCCTGAACAACCTGTGAACCTGCATCGCTTCGAAGAAATCATCAACGGGCGCGAGTACCGGATCGAGGTCTCGAGCGTCGGCCGCGGAAAATGGCGCGCGGAGATCGTGCGCACGCCAGGCGGCCCGGGTGCGACGATGCCGTTTTACGGGGCGACACCCGTCGAAGCCGCCGCGCAACTCAGTCGATGGCTGTCGATCGCCCACGGCCAGCCTCGGCCGCCGAATTGATCGCCGGTCAGTCTTCTTCTGACACCTGTCCCGGGCCGCCGGTTTGACTATCGCTCAGCCGTCGCTCCGCCCTTTGCCTTCAACGATCGTGCTATAGCGATCGACCGGCAGGTCGGTGATCCGTTCCACCCGGCTGCTTGGCGCCGGCCACTTGATCTCGACCCAGTCCACTCTGGTCGCGGCGCCCAGACCGAGGACCTCGCGCATGTCGTGTGACGAGAGATAGCTCCCGCCGTTCGACTTGTACCGGCTGCGGGTGGTGCCATTCGACGACCAGGTGATCGTCGCGCCGATCGCATCGCGGTTGCAACTGGTGCCCTGGAGCTTCACGCCGACCCAGTGGTTCTCGCGCGCCGCGTTGTTCTTGAGGAGCACGGGCGCGCCGCCGTTGTTCCCGATCAGCACGTCGATCCGTCCGTCGTTGTCGAAGTCCCCCACCGCGAGTCCGCGGGCCGGGAACATCTTCTGGAACACCGGCCCTGCCTGCTGGCTGACATTCGCCAGCTTGGTGCCGTCGTGATGGAACAGCACCAGCGGCTCCTTGTAGCGCACCTGCTGCGAGTAGCTCTCGATCATGTCGTCGGGATGTCCGTTGGCGAGGAACAGATCGGTGAAACCGTCGTTGTCGTAGTCGAAAAATTTCAGCCCCCACCCGCTCAGTAGACGGGTCGCCTGGGCGACGCCGTTCGCGGTCGCCACATCCGAGAAGGACTCGTTGCCGTTGTTCTTGTAGAGGGAGAACATCTCCTGGTCGACGTTGGCGACGAACAGATCCTGCTTGCCGTCGCCGTTGATGTCCGTCGCGTCCACACCCATGCCCGAACGCGGGGTGCCGTTGGCGCTGAAACCGACTTCCGCCGCCAGGCCGATCTCCTCCCACTTCCCGCCGCCGCGATTGGCAAACAGGAAGTTCTGGACGGTGTCGTTGGCGACGAACAGATCGATCAGGCCGTCGCCGTTGACGTCGGTCGCGACCACGCCGAGCGCCTTGCCGAGCGCGCGCTGAATGTCGGTGTTGGCACTGACCTCGGTGAACGTCCCGTCGCCGTTGTTGTGAAAGAGGACGCTCGGCGTCGGCTTGAACACACGGGGGATGCAGTAGAAGCGTTTGCCCAGCTTGTTGTCGCCGCAGAACACGTTGCTCGCCAGCGAGAACTGGACAAAGCTGCACAGGAAGAGATCGAGACGGCCGTCGTTGTCGTAGTCGAACCAGACCGCACTGGTCGTCCAGCCTGGCGCCGCGACACCCGCCTTGCCGGTGACGTCGGTGAACGTCCCGTTCCCGTTATTGTGATAGAGCGTGCAGCGGCCGTAGGCTGTCACCAGGATGTCGGGATAGCCGTCGTTGTCGTAGTCGGCAATGGCGCAGCCCATCCCGAATTCCTTCCCGCCGGCCACCCCCGCGCGCTCCGTCACATCCGTGAAGGTACCGTCACGATTGTTCTTGTAGAGCGCGTTCTTGAGCGGCATCGCCGGCGTGTAGAAGTCACTCGCGCCGCTGTTGACCATGAAGAGGTCCGGCCAGCCGTCGTTGTCGTAATCGCAGAACGCCACGCCCGGCCCCATCGTCTCCGGGAGGTAGCGGTTCGACGAGAGCGCGTTGTCGTGGACCCAGGCGATGCCGCTCGCCGCCGCCGAGACCTCCTCGAAGAGCGGCGCCGCCGCCAGCAGGCGCGAGCGGAACGGCGGGAAGCCAGCCGCCGTCGCGGCGCCGGCAAGACCGATCAGGCGGAGAAATTGGCGGCGTGACGGGACAAGGAACGGTGATCGCGGCATGGGCTCCTCCATTCTAGCCGTGGAGACTGGTTCACCGGCGGCGCCGCGCTCCAGCGAGGGCCCGAAAGGCGCGGATCCGCTGTGCTAGCATCGGTTGATGTCCATGGTGACGCGGCGGGCCGCCGTATCCGGCATCGCGGCGCTCTGTGCGGTGACCGCGATCACCGCCGTGGTCCACACCTCTCAGCCACCGACGCCCCAGTCTTCGTCCGCCGCACCGGCTGGCGAGCTGCAGGCCCGCGCCACCTGTGGCGGCTGCCACTCGTATCCGCCGCCCGACATTCTTCCGCGGAGCGCCTGGCGCGACGAGTTCGTCCGGATGATGTTCTTCCGCGACAACCGGATCCCGCCGAGCGGGCCCGCGATCAGGTTCAACCGCACCCTGCAGCTGCCCGCCGACATGGAGCAGGCGCTGACCTTTTACACGAGCGGCGCGCCCGAGCATCTCCCCGCGCCGGAACCCTGGCCCGACGCCGCCGAGTCGCCGGTGCAGTTCGTGCGCAGTGGACTGTCGATGCCGGACATGCCCGGCACCCCTGCCGTCGCAAACGTGCAGCTCGTCGATCTCGACGGCGACAACAGGCTCGACATTCTCGGCACCGACATGCGTCAGGGTCTGGTCTTCAGCGGGCATCCCGCGAACGCGCCGGACGGACTGTCGATCATCGCGAGCATCCCGCATCCGTCTCATGTCGCGCTGACTGATGTGGACGGCGACGGTGTCAAGGATCTGCTCGTCGCCGACCTGGGAGAGTTCTTTCCGGCGGATCACGACAAGGGGGCGGTGATCTGGCTGCGCGGGCTTGGCCAGAGGAAGTTCAGCGCATTCTGGCTCGATGGCTGGCCGCGGGTCGCCGACGTCGAGAGCGCCGATTTCAACGGCGACGGCAGGAACGATCTCGCGGTCGCGGCGTTCGGCTGGCGCAAGACCGGCAGCGTCACGATCGTCGAGAACAAGACCACGAACGCCGCCCAGCCGGCCTTCGCCAACCACGTTATCGACCCGCGGCCCGGGGCAATTCACATCATCCCGGTCGATCTCAACCACGACGGCAAAATGGACTTCGTCACGCTCCTGGCGCAGGAGCACGAGACGGTCCTCGCCTATCTCAACCAGGGCACCGGGGATTTCACGTTCGAACAGAAGGTGATTTACAAGGCGCCGCACCCCAATTGGGGATCGTCCGGCATCCAGCTCGTCGATCTCGACCGGGACGGCGATCTCGATATCCTCCTCACCCACGGCGATACGTTCGACGACGGAATCGTGAAGCCCTATCACGGGATCCAGTGGCTCGAGAACACCGGCGGCTACCCGTTCGTCGAGCACACACTCGCGCAGCTGCCCGGCGTGCATCGGGCCGAGGCCGCCGATCTCGACGGCGACGGCGATCTCGACATCGTCGCCTGCGCGCTGCTCGCCGGCGGCTCCGACGTGAACGAGAAGACGCTGCCGGCGCTGGTGTGGCTCGAACAGACGAAGCCCGGCACCTTCGTCAGACATACGATCGAGATCGGCATGCCGCGCCACGCCACCCTGGATGTCGGCGACATCGACGGCGACGGCGATATCGATATCGTCACCGGCAATTTCTCGATCGACACGCCCGCGACGTCCTGGGTGGACGTCTGGACGAATCAGGGGAAAAAGCCCTGACGGGACCCGGGATCCGGGGCTCGGGGCTAGTGATTGGTGACTGAAAGAGTAAAGAACGCGCTCCGCGACAGTTCGCGCCCACTCCCATCGGTCACGCGAATGCGCAGTTCGTAGGTGCCTGCGGGCAGCGCGCCAATCGGCAGCCGGCCGACGTGCTGCACGCGCGGCCCGGTTGACGGCGACAGCGCCACCGGCGCTTCAGCGATCGGGCGGCCATTGCTGAGCAGCTGCGCGGACGCCTTCGCGTCCGTGACGTCGCCGTACAGGGTGAAGTAGAACGGCAGTTCGCTCGCGGCGGACGTCAGGATCGCCTCGCCGAGATTTGGATAGAGCAGCTGTTTCCCGACGTAGAGCGGCGCGATCACTTTCGAATTCGCTGCCGGCGCGTCGCTGACCTCCTCGACCTTGCTGACGAGGATCAGGCTGCTCATCTCGAACCCCGCCCGCTCCGCTGCCGGCACCGTCAGCGTGGCGACGCGCGCACTGCCCTGCGCTCCGGTCGCATCGAACACGATCGACTCCATCGTGTAGACGCCCGGCGGCAGCTCGGCCTCGCGGTAGAACAGGATCTCTCCGTTCTTTGCCGCTTCCAGATCCTTCGCGTCACCGGCCAGCGTGTATTGCTGACTGAGCTTCTGCACGTCGCGGCCGCGGCCATCCCGGACGCGAACGACGATGGCGACCTGGCTCGAGTAGGTGGCACGCGCGCGATCGATGCTGAACCGCAGTGCATCGGTCCTGAGGCGAACGAGCACCGGCGTCAGGCCGGGGCGCGCCGGATCCGGAAAGCTGAAGCCGGCGGCGTGGACCGGAAAAGCGTTCGGCAGCGGCGAGCGATCCAGCAGCGCCAACGCCGGGATCTCGTAGCTGCCCGAGTCCGCCGCGCGCGCCGTGTGGATCGCGCGATAGCCTTTCCGCGCAAAGACCTCGGCGCCTGAGCGCCGGACCTTGACGTGAATGGTCCGAAACTTGCCGTCGAAGGCCAGGTTTTTTGGTGAATACGTGAGCAGGTAATGGAACTGGTTGTCCTCGTCGATGCGGCGAAACGCGGAGGAGAGATCGTTCGTCTGATCGACCAGGAACCCGCCGGTGTCCTCCGCCAGCCGCGCCAGGCCGCTCCTCGAGTCGAGCTTGAGCGTATCCTCCACCCGCTCGAACGCCATGGTCAGCGGCTGATCGGTGCGATCGCTGCCGACCGTGACCTGGTTTAGACGCTCCTCGGCGAAGGCGTCGATCTCTTTGCGAGCGTTCCCGATCATGCTCTTCGAGCGCAGCCCCCTGGCGTCAACCGCGTAGGCGGTCACGTTGGCGCGATTGGCGACGTCGATGACGTAGTCGAGCCTGGCTGAGAGCGCGGGTGAGACCGGCAGGCCTTCCGAGAAGAACACGATGGTCTTGCGGCCCGGGAGGTAGGACAGGGAGTGCACCACCGCGAGCAGCGCCGCCGCGGTATCGTAGCCCTTGTGAGCGCGATCGAGGTTGTCGAATGACCGCAGCATGTTCAGCTCGGTCTGAAGGAGGTGCAGCTCGGTCTCGCGCTCGCCGATGTCCGCCGCCGTGCGGGCCAGCGCGACCCCGCCCGCCGAGACGCCGCTGGCGGCTGCCGCCTGGGCCTGTCCCACCAGATCGCGCCGCCGTGTCATCAGCTCGTCGGAGCGGTCCGCCTGCTGCTCCTCCACCGTGGTGCCGGACGGCATCACGCGCGCGACCGCCTGCCGCACCAGCGCACGGTCGCTGGTGAAGCTCTGGACGATGTGGATGCTGGGGTCGGTGGCGAAGACGCCAACCCGCACTCCGGATTCGCCCGTGGTCGGCACGTAAGTGAGCGTGGCCCGCTGCGCCAGCCTGAGCGCCTCGGACGAGAGATGATCGAACACCAGCGCGGTCGCCGCATCGTCCGAACTGTCGATGTGAGGCGCAGCGAGATCGGCGGCGGAAGGGACGGTAATCGTCTTGCCGGCTGATTTCCAGGCGACGCCGAGCCCGATGCCGTTGCCGTGCGAGACGCGGGTAAAGCTGTCCACCTTCTGCGCGATGCCGTCTTCGGTCACCTCGAAGTCGGCGGCAGATAGATTGGTGAGGGGATGCCCCTTGCCGTCACGGACGACCACGTCGACCAGGATCGCGGTGGTGGTGGACGTGTAGGACTGCCGATCGCGCGCGGTGGCGCCGTCCTGTGCGTTCGGCTGCACGCCGCCGAGGCCCGCGAGCACGATCGCCGTCAGGATCAGGCGGCGCATGTCAATCCACGACCCGCAGGATCGTGAAACTGGATACCTGCTGGGTGCCTTGCTTCACGACCGCCCGCAACTCGTAGGTGCCGGGGACCAGCGGATCGAGCGGCAGTCGCCCGACCTGCTTGATGCGCCCGGCGGAGTCGGCGGGGGCAAGAGGGATCGGGATCCGCACCACCAGCTTGCCGTCCTGCAGCAGCTCGATGGTGGCTTCTGCGGGCGGTCCGCCTTTCACCGGATAAGCCGCGAAATAAATGCCTGCTTCCTTGCTGGCCCTACTCACCGGCTCGCCAAGGTTCGGATACAGAAGAAGATCGTTGACGAGCAGCGGATTGTCCGCGCGGCGTTCCTTCTCCAACACTTTTTCGCCGCGCTTGACGAGCACGAGACTGCTCATGCGCAGCGTCGCGGGGTCCTCCTTGGGCACTTCGACGGTGGAGATCCGCACGCTCGATTTCCCCGAAGGGATGTCGTGAACCACGGTCTCCATGGTGTAGACGCCCGCGGGCAGCTCGGGCTCGCGATAGAAGATCACTTCCCCCTGTGTCGCGCGATCGAGCCCGTTGAGCGGGCCGTTGATTTCGTAGTGCTGGCTGACTTTCCGCGCCACCTGGTTCTGCTGGTCGAGAAAGCGCACGATCACCGCGAAGTCTGAGGTGTAGGTCTTGCCGTCGGCGGCCGGTTGGAATGTGAGCGGAGCGGTTTTGAGATCCACGATCACCGGCACGAGGCCGAGACGGTCGCGCTCGGGGAACAGCAGCGCGCCGGCACGGACCGGGAACGCATTTGGAACCGGCTTGCGCTCGAGCGCACCCAGTGCGGGGGCCTCCCACGGATTGATCCCGAGCCCGCCCGTGTCACGGACCGCGAAGTACCCCTTCCGGGCCGCCACGGTCACGCCCGGCCGCTTCACTTTCACCTCGATGTTGCGGAACCGGCCGTCGTAGGTCTCGTTGGTTGGCGTGTATCCCACGAGGTAGTAATTGTGCAGATCGCTCTCGACGC
>JBDTSX010000002.1:0-24866 GCA_039930925.1 Acidobacteriota bacterium
GACCTCGAGCCGCCCTTCCGCGTTGCCCCACGCCACCGTCCCACCGAGCTCGATCCGCTGGTCGCCGCTCGGCGTCGCCAGCCGCAGCGGCGGCAGCCGTACGAGCCCCGACGACCATTGCACCGCATCGCTCGCGGCGAGCGGCTCGAGCCGCCAGTCGGTCCCGTTGAAGCTGACGGCGGCATTCTGCAGATGGACTTCGTGGTGGTCCGGGTGAAGAAGCATCGTGCCCGAGAGTGTCGCGTCGGCGGCCCGGTACCTTCCTCGAACGGCCATGTGCACTTCACTGTTGGCGTAATCGAGGGTACCGTCCACGTTGTCCAGGTCGGAACCCGCCACGGTGATGCGCGCGAACCTGGCCTGGCCCGACCCCACCGCAGCGGACGCCTGCCAGTCGGGCAGATCGACCCGGTAGGTGCCTGACCCGTCGACTGCGGCGACCGAGGCGAGCGACAGCGTCGGCGCCTTGATGCTCCCTTCGACATGGGGCCGCGCGGCATCACCCGTCTCGCGGCCCTCGATCTCGATCGTGCCCCGCTCGCCGGTGAGCGGGGCGGGCAGGACCGCGACATCAGCCACGTGAGCCTGGAACGTGACGTCGTTGGCACCCGTGATGAGAGCCAGCCGTCCCTGAGCCGTGAGATCGACGCCCTGTGAGACGATCTGTGCCGATTGCGCCGTCAGGAACCCGTCGCGAATCCCGCCCGTGACGTCGGCGCGATCGAGCGCGAGCTCCTTCCACGACGAGTCGTTCAACGCGACGCTTCCGTCGGCGGTCATTGCCCCGAGCGTCCAGTCTTCGACCAGCCAGCGCTTGACGCCGAACGAGAGTTGCGCGGTGCCGCGCAGGCGCGACTGGTACTGTGGCTCCAGCAGCGGGATTGCCAGGTTCAAGCCGTCGAAGTCTCCATCGAACCGGCCTTCGACGTCGGTGTCGTGGATCGTCAACGTAACTCCGGCATCGTTGATTCGCGCGCCGAACACCGAGCTGTCCCGCAGGCGCCCGGTCGCCGGCAGCGAGATCACCGCGGCCGCGGTGCCCTGGCCGGTGACCTCGAAGGTGCCGGCAATGGTCCCGTCGAAACGCTCCTGCGTCAGCGTAGCCGCCTCGAGCGCCTCGCCGAAGCGCCGCAGGTCAATTCCCGAAACGACACCCGACCCGGTGTAGGCGACGAGGGTGCCACTCGTGTCGACCGTCCCGTGCGTCCCGGTTTCAACCGCGGCCCCGATGAACACGGAGCGGTCGAAGACCGCGTCGGCGATCAGCACCGGGCGCGAGAAGCGGCCGTCGGCGTGATACGCGAACGTCAGCGCGCTCGGCACGTGCGGCACCGGGATCGACTTCGGCAGCCCGGTCAAATCGATCCGGGTCACGTCGCCGGCCAGCCTGAACGAGTACGGGTCCGTCAGATCGATGAACCCATGGGTGGTAAACGGCGCGCCATACGCGACCCCGCGCACCGCCTCGAGGTGCACCCGCTCGGAGGTCATCGTGCCACGCGCCACCAGCGCACTGGCCTCGTACCCGACGAAGCGTGCCTTCGAACCGGCGAACGTGAATGGGCCGACCGGCAGATGCCGGCCGATTCCGAGGTCCAGATTGAAGTTGGCGTGGCCGGTGATGGCCGTCGTCTTGTCGGGCTTGCCGAGCCACTTCGCGGCGTTCACGACCCGCAGGTCGAGGCCCCCCGCTGCATGCCAGCCGGGCTGCACGAAGTCGACCACGACACGGCCGGCGGCATCCCCGGCGTCTGACGTCAGCCGCAAATCGAGATTCATCGCCGCCCGGGGACCCGATAGCGTCGCCGTGAACGAGGACGTCACGGCGATCGCGCGAATACCAGGCAGGATGCGGCCGATCTCCTGAAAGTCGAACTGCGCCGCGCGCGTCGTCAAGTCGAAGCGGGCCGGGGCCGGCACGGTCACGATCGTACCGGCGGCCTGGAGTTGCGTGTGCTCGGTGGCCAGGTTCACGTCGCGAAGCACGATCCGGTCAGCGAGCCATTCGATCGTCCCCGAGTATCGGCGGATCGCGAATGCCGGTGACGTGGCTGTGGCGGTGAACTCCTGCACGTCCAGCCGCCGTCCGTCTGGACCGCTGTGAAAAGCGGCCGCCACACGCACGCCGGCGATCTGCGCCGGAATTTCAAATGCGGAGACCGAACGGTTGCCGGTCACCGACGCCGAACCGTCCTCCAGAAGGATCTGGTCGAGATCGATTTGGCGTGGTGGGCCGCTGTTCGTGTTCCTGGGCTTCAGCAGCGTCGACACGTTCCAGGGTCCGCCCGCCGGATGTGCCAGGTGCAGCGCCAGACCGGACAGCCGCAGCGATCGGATGCGCGTCCGACGGTTCCGGAACAATTCGAACGGCCGATACTCGACAACGATCGTGCGCGCGGAGAACACCACGACCGCGTGCTGTGAAACGCTCACCTCGTCCAGCTCGATGCCGGACCACCAGTTGCCCCGGATGCGCCCGATCGACAGGGTCCCGTCCAGGTACTGGCCAGCCTGCTCCATCGCATACCGGCGCGCGCGATCGCGTGACCAGTCCGACTGGAGGATGATGACGCCGGCCGCGAGGAGGCCAATTGCCAGGATGGCAAGGTGCGCCGCGACGCGTCTGATGCGGCGCATCAGCGGGGACCGTACTGCGGCATCCACAATTCAGCAGTCAGCCACGGGAACAGGCTCGCCGTAAGGACAGAGAGCAGCAGGCCCGCAGCATCCGGGCGACATCCCCACAGGCGGCAGCCGTCAAGAAGACCATCGTCGTCCATGGTACCTGCACGGTCGAGATCTCCACAATCAGAACGTCACTGGCGAGCACGCCCGACGAGCCACCTCTTCCGTGGGGCATTTGGGGCGATGTCGAGCCCTTGAATCCCTTCGAGATCGACCGTTTGTCATTACACCAGCCCGGCCCCAGACCGCACCCGGATAGCGTCTGATCGGCGTTGACGGGGCGCCCGACGGGAGGACGTCGCCGTGAGAGGGAAATCCTCGCCAGGCGCAATCTCGGGAATAAGACGGCAGGGCCCGGGTAATATTAATCAAACGCACGATCCGAGCGATTCAAGGAGGCAGTCAAGGTGGAGAAGTTTTCCGGCGACGAGATCACGCCTCTCAAGGTCTACCTGAATCGGCGGACGTTCCTTCGAGCCGGGCTTCTCGCCGCAACCGCCGCTGGGACGGCGCTGACCTACCGCAGGCTCAATCGGGTCAATCTGGACGCGACCGAGATGCCGATGATCTCGAATGTGATCCCAGCGCCTCATGCCAACGGATTCTGGGTTGACGAGGCGTTGACCCCGCGCCCTTCGATCCTCAACTACAACAACTTCTACGAGTTCTCGACCGACAAGGACGGCGTCGCGGGCGCAGCCGCCAACTTCAAATCCGCCGGATGGAAGGTTTCCGTCGGAGGCCTCGTCCACAAGCCCCGCGTCTTCGATCTCGACGATCTGCGGAAGCTGAGCGACCCTGAAGAGCGGGTCTATCGCATGCGCTGTGTCGAGGCGTGGTCGATGGTCATTCCGTGGGTTGGGTACTCGCTGTCGAAATTGCTTGCCGCGGTCGAACCGATGGCCGACGCGCGATATGTCGCGTTCGAAACGCTGCACGATCCCGCCCGGATGCCGAACCAGAGCACCGATGTCCTCAACTGGCCGTACGTGGAAGGTCTTCGTTTGGATGAAGCGATGCACCCGCTGGCGCTGCTCGCGACCGGGCTCTACGGAGAGGACCTGCCGCCGCAGGACGGCGCGCCGGTTCGGCTGGTGCTGCCCTGGAAATACGGCTTCAAGGGGATCAAGTCGATCGTCAAGGTCACGCTGACCTCGACCCAGCCTCCCTCGACCTGGAACCTCCTCGCACCGGACGAGTATGGCTTCTTCGCCAACGTCAATCCCCTTCACGATCATCCGCGCTGGAGCCAGGCGACCGAGCAGCGCATCGGCGAGTCGGGGCGGCGCAAGACGCTGATGTTCAACGGCTATGGCGAGCAGGTGGCCGGCCTCTACACCGGCATGAATCTCGATGCCTTCTACTGAGCGCCTGATCGACTCGCGCTTCGCGAAGCGGCTCGTCATCGCCAACGGCCTGGTGCCTGCGGGTCTGCTCGTCTGGGACGCGTATCATCACCAGCTCGGGGTCAACAACGTCAACTTTGCGATTCGCACGACGGGGCTGATCGGGCTGGTTCTCATCGTCCTGTCGCTCGCCATCACGCCGCTGCGCGAGCTGACCGGCTGGAACCGGCTAATCGCGGTCCGCCGCAACCTGGGCCTGCTCGGGGCCTTCTACATCGCGGTGCATTTCGGGATTTTCTTCCTGTTCGATCGCGAAGCCAGCGTCGCCAGTACGCTCACTGAGATCGTCAAGCGGGTCTACCTGTGGTTCGGCGTGACCGCACTGGTGCTGCTGATTCCGTTGACCGTGACCTCGACCGATGCGATGGTCCTCCGGATCGGCGCGGCACGCTGGAAGCTGCTGCACCGGCTCACGTACGTGATCGTGATTGCGGCGGCCATCCACTACTACCTGCTGGTCAAGGCCGACGTCCGGCAGCCGCTCGCCTTTGCCGGGGTCATCGGCGTGCTCCTGGTCTATCGCCTGGTCGCGCATTACCTCGGCCTGCGCGCGGAAGTCCGCGCCGCGCGCGCCCGGACGACGAGCGCAGGTGCGACGGAGAAGAAGAAGAAAAAGTTCTGGTCGGGGGAGCTCGTGATCGCGCGGATCTTCGATGAAACGCCCGACGTCAAAACCTTCAGGCTGGTGTCTCCCGACGGCGGTCCGCTGCCGTTCGCGCACGAGGCGGGCCAATACCTGAACCTGGCGCTGATGATCGACGGCAAGCGCGTCAACCGCTCTTACACGATCGCGTCGTCGCCGACCAGCAGCGCCTATATCGAAATCTCGGTCAAGCGGACCCCCGACGGCTACGGCTCGCAGCATCTGCACGACACCTGGCGCGAGGGGCAGCGCGTCAAAGTCTCGGCGCCCGCCGGCAAGTTCTTGTTCACCCCGCAGGGGTCCGAGCGGCTGGTCCTGATCGCCGGGGGCATCGGGATCACGCCGCTGATGTCAATCGTGCGGAGCCTGACCGACCGCGGCTGGCCTGGCGAGATCTACCTGCTCTTCTCGGTCAGGACCGTGCGCGACATCGTCTTTCGCGAGGAGCTCACCTACCTTCAGGCGCGGTTCCGGAACCTGCACGTTCGCGTGCTGGTGACCCGGGATCCCGACACCGCCTGGGAGGGATTGCGCGGGCAGATCTCGCGCGACATCATTGCCGACTTCGTCCCCGACCTGCGGCGGGGACCGGTTCTGCTCTGCGGGCCGGATCCGATGATGACCGCGGTCCGCCAGCTCCTGGTCGGGATGGGCGTTCCTGACGCCGAGATTCTGCAGGAAGCGTTCGTGTCCCGTCCGGCGGTCGAGGCCGGCACCGACTCGCCGGCGATGGCCGAGGACGCCCCCCCCGACGGCACGATTGCCAGCGTCGTGTTCAGACGATCGGACAAGACCGCCGAGCTGGTGCCGGATCAGACGGTGCTGGAGGCCGCCGAGGACGCCGGCGTGGACATTCCGTTCGAATGTCGATCGGGCATCTGCGGCCAATGCAAGACGGCGCTGATCTCCGGTCAGGTCACGATGGACGTGCAGGATGCGCTGACTGCCGCCGACCGGGCCAAAGGGCTGATCCTGGCGTGCCAGGCTCACGCCACGCGCGCCATCGAAGTCGATGCGTGATCGGTCTCAATGTGCCGGATTCCGCAGCGAGCGACATCGACTACTTCCACGCGTCCCGTCTGCCTGGCGAGCCAGCCGAAGGCGTCGAAGACATCCACACCCACCCGACGCTGCCCCGATCGCTTCGACTGGTTCTGAGACTTCAGGTCTAGACTGACCGCGAGCCGAGGGCGATCGGCCGCGCCAGACCAGTTCTGACGCTCAACGGCGCGGGTCCACCGGGTCGTAGTTCAGATTCGGGCCGAGCCACCGCTCGACCTCGGCGACACTCATCCCCTTGCGTTCGTGATAGTCGGCGACCTGATCGCGATCGATCTTCCCGAGGCTGAAATAACGCGACTCCGGATGCGCGAAATAGAGGCCACTCACGCTCGAGCCGGGCCACATGGCGAAAGACTCGGTAATGAACATGCCGGTGTTCGCTTGCACATCGAGCAGCCGCCAGAGCGTACCCTTCTCGGTGTGATCCGGGCAGGCCGGGTAGCCAGCGGCCGGTCTGATGCCACGATATTTCTCCCGGATGAGATCGGCGGGGTCCAGATTCTCGTCACGCCCATACCCCCACTCATCGCGCACGCGTTTGTGCAGGCACTCGGCGAAGGCCTCGGCCAGGCGGTCGGCAATGGCCTCCGCCATGATGGCGTTGTAGTCGTCGTGCTCGGCCCTGAATCTGTCGCACAGCTCCTTCAGCCCAATCCCGCTCGTCACCGCGAAGCCGCCGAGGTGATCGGGCAGCCCGGTGTCCCTGGGTGCGATGAAGTCCGAAAGCGATCGACACGGCTCGGCGCCGTCCTTCTCCATCTGCTGGCGGAGAAAGTGGAACCGTTCGAGCACGGTGTGGCGGGTCTCGTCGGTGTAGAGCTCGACATCGTCGCCGACCGCGCTGGCCGGGAAGAGGCCGTAAACACCGCGAGCCGTGAGCAGGTTCTTTTCGATGATGACATCGAGAAGGGCATTGGCTTCGGTGAAGGTCTGGCGCGCCTGCGGGCCGTACTTCTCGTCCTCCAGAATGCGGGGATAGACGCCCTTCAACGCCCAGGTGTGGAAAAACGGCGTCCAGTCGATGAACTCGCGCAGCGTCGTCAACGGGAAGTTGTCGAGCACGCGCACGCCGGTGGAGGCCGGGACCGGCAGGTCTTCGGCACGCCAGTCAATCGGAGTGTGCCTGGCGCGTGCCGCTTCGAGTGACACGAGCTTCTGCCGGGGCGAGGCGTGAGACTTGCGCAGCGCGTCGTAGTCGGCCCGATGCCGGGCGACAAACGCCGGTTTGCCTTCGTCACTGAGCAGGGTGGTCGTCACCGGCACCGCGCGGCTGGCATCGAGCACGTGGACCACCGGCTCGCTGTAGTGCGGGGCAATCTTGACCGCCGTGTGCGCGCGGCTGGTGGTCGCCCCACCGATCAGGAGCGGCAGCTTGAACCCTTGCCGTTCCATTTCCCTGGCCACGTGGACCATCTCGTCGAGCGATGGGGTGATCAGGCCGCTGAGGCCAATCAGGTCAGCCTTCTCCGCGGTGGCGCGCTCGAGGATCTTCTCGCACGGGACCATCACCCCCATGTCGATCACTTCGTAGTTGTTGCAGGCCAGGACGACCCCGACGATATTCTTGCCGATGTCGTGGACGTCCCCCTTCACCGTGGCCAGAACGATTTTCCCCTGGGTCTTGACCACCTGGCCGGCGGCAACCTGCGCCGCCTTCTCGGCCTCCATGAACGGCGTCAGGTAGGCCACGGCCTTCTTCATGACCCGCGCCGACTTGACCACTTGCGGCAGGAACATCTTGCCGGCGCCGAACAGATCGCCGACCACGCTCATGCCGTCCATCAGCGGCCCTTCGATGACGAGGAGTGGACGGCCCAGTTTGGCTCGGGCTTCTTCGGTATCCACCTCGATGTAGGCGTCGATCCCCTTGACGAGCGCGTGCGAGAGGCGCGCCTCGACGGTGCCGCTGCGCCACTCTTCGGCTTTTTTGTCGTTGGCGATCGCTCCGGCACCGGCCGTTTTCAGGGCCTCGCCATGCTCGACCAGGCGCTCCGTCGCGTCGGGTCGCCGGTTGAGCAGTACGTCCTCGACCAGCACCTTCAGCTCGGGCTCGATCTCCTCGTAGACTTCCAGCATGCCGGCATTGACGATGCCCATGTCCATTCCCGCGGCGATCGCGTGATAGAGGAAGGCCGAGTGCATCGCTTCGCGCACCGTGTTGTTGCCGCGGAAGCTGAACGAGATGTTCGAGACGCCGCCGCTGACCTTCGCGTGCGGGAGGTTGGCCTTGATCCACCGCGTGGCGTTGATGAAGTCGACGGCGTAGTTGTTGTGCTCCTCCATGCCGGTGGCCACGGTGAGGATGTTCGGATCGAAGATGATGTCCTCCGGCGCTAGACCGACCTCGTCGACGAGAATGCGGTAGGCGCGCTCGCAGATGCGGATCTTGTCCTCGTAGGTCGCGGCCTGGCCCTGTTCGTCGAAGGCCATCACCACCACCGCCGCGCCGTATTGGAGGACCGTCCTGGCATTCTGGCGAAACCGATCTTCTCCTTCCTTCATCGAGATCGAGTTGACGATGCCTTTGCCCTGCAGGCACTTCAGCCCGGCCTCGACCACCTCCCATTTCGAGGAGTCCACCATGAAGGGGACCTTGGCGACCTCCGGCTCGCTGCCGAGCAGCTGCAGGTAGCGAGTCATCGCCGCGACGCCGTCGATCATCCCCTCGTCCATGCAGATGTCGATCACGTTGGCGCCGTTCTCGACCTGCTGCCGGGCGATGCTGACCGCCTCCTCGTACTTGCCGTCCTTGATCAACCTGGCGAACTTCGGCGAGCCGGCCACGTTGGTCCGCTCGCCGATCATGATGTAGACGCCGGGCTGCTGTGTGAACGGCTGTGATCCCGACAGCCGCAGCGGCTTGGGCGTGGTGTCCGGCACCTCGGCTTCGACGTCGGCGTCCGCCTCGGTCTCTGGCTCAGGAACGCTCACTCTCTCGCTCACGCGGTCGCGGAGCGCGCCTGGCGATGTCCTGCGCTGGCGCGGCGGCTGGTGCACGAGCGCCCTGGCGATCGCGGCGATGTGATCCGGCGTGTTGCCGCAACAGCCGCCGGCGATGTTGATCAGGCCCCCCTTGGCGAAGTCACCGAGATAGCGCGCCATGTCGGCCGGCTCCAGATCGAAGCCGGTGGCCGACAGCGGATTGGGCAGCCCGGCGTTCGGGTAGCAGGAGATCGCCGCGCTCGATTTGTCCGAGAGCTCTTCCAGGAACGGATACATCAGGTCGGGCCCCAGCGAGCAGTTGAGGCCGACCGAGATCGGCTTGACGTGCTTCACGGCGGTCCAGAACGCCTCGATGGTCTGCGCCGAGATCATCGTCTCGCCGCCGCGTCCCACCGCGGCGGAGATCATCACTGGCAGTTCCCTGCCGTCGTGATCGAACACCTCGCGAATCGCGACCAGCGCCGCCTTGGCATTGAGCGAGTCGAAAATGGTCTCCACCAGCAGCAGGTCGGAGCCCCCCGCGATCAGGGCCCGGACCTGCTGGATGTAGGCGGCTTTGACCTGGTCGAAGGTGACGACCCGGAAGCCTGCGTCATCGGCGTCCGGAGAGTTCGAGAGCGAGACGGTCAGCGGCCCGATCGCCCCGGCCACGAAGCGACGGCGCGAGGTCGCGCTCCCGACGCGATCGGCCCATTCGCGGCACTGTCGCGCGGACTGCTCGTTGACCTCCCAGGCCAGGGCGTTGAGGAAGGGGTCGTCGATGATCTTCTGGTAGAACTCGGGATCCTTCCGGCCGCCATGCTCCCGCGGATCGTCCACGAAGAACTCGCTCTGGGTGATGCTCGTGGCGCCGAAGGTGTTGGTCTCGATGATGTCCGCCCCGGCCTCGAGGAACCGGCGGTGGATGTCGCAGATCATCGCCGGCTGAGTGAGGGAGAACAGATCGCCGTTGTTCAGCAGATCCTTCTTCGAGTCCTTGAACCGTTCCCCGCGGATATCCGCCTCGGTCATGCCATAGGTGCGAATGGTCGTGCCCATCGCACCGTCGATGATCGCGATGCGGTGCTCAAGAATCTCCTCGAGCGGGTGCCGCTCGGCGGCGGTCGTCTCGTCCTCGCGGGCGAGATCGTGTGACGCGGTAGTCGTAGCCATCAGTGCTGTGTTCCCTGCGCCAAGTCGGCCGCGCTCCGCTGAGCGGGCCGGGTTGCGACGGCGATGATCACCGTGAAGGGATCGCCGGTTTTTCGTGAGCCCACGCCGACCCTGGGGTGCTCCAGCCCGGCGCCGAGCAGGAGCGCCTTCAGCTGTTCCTCATGGAAGCCGAGCGAGCGATCGCCGAGCTTCGAGCGAACCCACTCTTCCCGGTGCTCCCGAAGATCGAGAATCAACACCCGTCCGCCGGGAACCGTGATGCGCGCCGCTTCAGCCACCGCGCGCGCCGGATCGGCCGCGTGATGGAGCGCCTGCGAGAACAGCGCGACGTCGACCGAGGCGTCCTTGATCGGCACGTTCTCGAGATCGCCGCGCCGCCAGGTCACGTTTTTCGCGCGCCGCCGGCGGCCGAGCGCCTGGGCCCGATCGAGCACGGCCTTCGACCGATCCACGGCGATGACTGTGGACGCCCAGCGCGAGGCCTCGATGGTCAGGTAGCCTTCGCCACAGCCGAGGTCGGCGACGCGGAGTGCGGGCAACAACAGGCCAATGGCGCGGGACCATGCCGCCCAGCTGCGCCCCGGGACCAGCTGGCGGCCGTCTCTCGTGTCCGTGGCGTGGCGTTCGAAATTCTCCTTGCGCAGCCGCAGCACCTCCTGCAGCCTCGCCGCATCCGCTGTGACCGCGGGGTCTTCGCGCGCCCCCTCGAACTGATCCTGGAGCACCCGCCAGAGCGCCTGTTTCCCGTCCGTCAGCGTGCCCGAGAGCCGGTAGTAGCTGAATCCCGCGTCTTTCTCCTCGACGACGAACCCTGCTTCCTTCAACAAACGGAGGTGGCGCGACACACCCGATTGGGCCAGACCCAGAATCGCGGTCAACTCCGTGACGTTGAAGCGCTCCAGGTCGAGCACGCGCAACAGGCGGAGGCGCGCTTCGTCCCCGAGCAGGCGGTAAACCGCCGACGCTTGCTGCATATCACTAAATCTACATTGATTGATTGATATGAGCAAGTGCGGCGTTGCGCCGCCTGGGAACGACGCCCAAGGCTCAACGGTCACTGATCCCGGCGGTTCGCCGGCGGGTAGGGAGGTCGACGGGTGCCCTCAGGAGAGGAGGCGAGGGATCGCGAGCGACTGTGGCGCTACGACGATTCCGGGGGGATGTCCTGCGCTGCGGCACAGCGCGCACACACGCACGCGACATCGCGTTGATCCTCGGGAATCTTCGCAAGCACCTCGTCAGGGATCACGGTGGAGTAGCACCAGCACGCGCTCTTGCCGAGCGCGTTCCCGCACTGGTTGGGACCGCCGCAGAGGGGGCAGGTCGAGACCGTCTCCATTAGATTCCCACCGCGCTATCCTCGATGCGGCGAGCAGAGGAGTTGATAGTGCTCATCAGACGACCTCCCAAGGCGCGGCAGCGGCGGATCCCGGCGTCATTGCTCTCGATGAATTCCTCGACCAGCACGACCTCGACTTCCGCATGATAGGGAGAGTATGCGGGTCAAAACCGTTCAAAACAACACGCTCGGCGTTTTGCTGGCTTTGACGGTCACGGCTTGATCGCCGCGATCGTCCTGCCAATCACGCCATCGAGCGCCTTGTCGTCGCGAATCCAGCGGATGACGGCGACGATGTCGTTCTCCCAGTCGATGTAGATGATGTTGGACCCGTTGCCGACGAAGCGCACCGCCGTGGCTGGCGCCGACGGGAGCGGCTGACGATCGGTGTTCAGATACCAGTTCGCGTAGCCATAGGTCCGGTTGTCCGGCCCCGGCGTTCGCGCCATCTGGATCCATCTGTCGGCGACGATCGGCTGGTCCTTCCATCTGCCATGGCGCAGGAACAGGTAGCCGAAGCGCGCCATGTCGTAGCTGTTGATGAACATCCCGCCGCCCCAGTGGCCGCCGCCGCTCACCGATTGCAGCTTCTGGCCATCGAGATCGATCCAGGAATTCTCGTATCCGTACCAGCGCCAGGTCGAGGACGCGCCGATCGGGTCCATCACCTCTTGCCGCAACACTTCCGGCAGCGGGCGCCGCCATACCTGCAGGGCGGCGAGCGCGAGCACGTTCACCCGGACGTCGTTGTACTTGAAGTGGGTGCCGGGCTCGTAGATCGGCCGTTTCTCCCAGTCCTCCGGCTTCTGCCCGACCGGACGATCGGCCCAGTCCGGTTTGCCCCACAGCGTCCCCGACCAGTCGCTGGTCTGTCGCAGCAGGTGATCCCACGTGATGCCCTGATTGTGCGGCGCGTCGAATAGATCGACGTCCGGCGGCATGTAGCCGCGGACGTCGTCATTGACGTCGTGGATCAGTCCCTTCTGCCAGGCCAGACCGACGACCGTGCTGAGGAAGCTCTTGGTCACGCTATTGGTAATGTCGGCCCGCGCCGGGTCCCCCCACTCCGCGACGATGAAGCCGTTGTGCACGATCAGGCCACTGGCGGGACCGCGATCCTTCACCGGGCCGACCAGCGTGTCGAACAGTTCCCTGCCGAAACTGCCTTTCAGGAGCAGCGCCATATCGTGAGGGCCCGGGCTGTCGGCTTCGACCGCCGCTTGCACCGCCCGGGCGAGGAGCGCGGAATCCATCCCGACCTCCTCCGGCTTCTTGTGCTGCCAGTCGAACCGTTCCGGGAAATACGCGGCCGGGCTGATCGGACGCGCGGCCGCCGCCGCGGACGGGGCCACTGGCGGCGCCGTTCGCTGGGCGATCGCGGAAGCGGATCCCAGCCCGACGGCGAGGGCCGTGATGCCGAGGGACATCGACGCGAGCCGTTTCATAGGGACTCCCTGATGCAGACCAAGCGGTCATTCTACGATCAACGTTCTGCGCTCCATCGCCAGCGGCTGTCGCGACGAGCGCGGATTGCGGACTGGAAAGTAACGCGGCGCCAGGCCACCGGTCTAATCGATGTAGCGAGGCCCCGGATCCAGACGGCCTTTTCCGCTGAGGTCTGCACACCTGAGCCGGGTGCGACAGGCGTCAACCATCTCGTGGATTCGAGTCGCGTCACTGTTATGCGAGCCACTCCCGCGCTGCCGTTGGTTACTCTCCTGCTGGCGTCTCTCGCCTGGATGCCGACGGCATCGGCGTCCGGCGCCGCCGCGCTCGCCCGCGGCGACGTGCGCTGGCTCGCGCGCGTGACGTTCGGCATCGACAGCGCGACTGTCGCGCGCTATCGGGCGCTCGGCCGCGAAAAATTCCTCGACGAGCAGTTACGCCCCTCCAGCGATCCGGCCAGCCTTGCTGCCGCCATCGCCGCGATTCCGATCACCCAACAGACAGCCCAGGTCCGCCTCGCCGCCAATCGTGCGGAGCAGCAGCGCATCACCGCCTTGACGAATGACGTCGACAAACAGGCCGCGCGCACCGTGCTCAATCAGGCCGGCAACCAGGCCGTCTACGAGACGACGAAGCGGCAGCTGATGCGGGCGCTGCGATCCCCCGCGCAGCTGCGCGAGCAGATGACCTGGTTCTGGATGAACCATTTCAGCGTGTTTTCCGGCAAGGCCAACGTGCGCTGGACGCTGGCGGAGTACGAGGAGGCGGTGCGCGCGCACGCGCTCGGCCGGTTCAGCGATCTCGTCACCGCGACGGCCCTCTCGCCGACGATGCTGGAGTATCTCGACAACGCGCAAAGCGCGGCGAGCCGGATCAACGAGAATTACGCGCGCGAGCTGATGGAACTGCATACGCTCGGGGTGAGCGGCGGGCCGAGCGGCTCCACCTCTACGCAGGCGGACGTGCAGGAATTGGCGCGTGTGCTGACCGGCGTGGGACTGAACGTGACGGACGCGGCGCCGCGTCTCGCGCCGAAGCTGCAGGAGTTCTACGTGCGGCGGGGTCTGTTCGAGTTCAATCCCGCCCGCCACGACTTTGGCCCGAAGACCGTACTCGGCCACGCCATCGCCGGGCAGGGATTGCGTGAGCTCGAGGATGCGGTCGCGTTGTTGTGCCGGCAGCCGGCCACCGCCCGGTTCATCAGCACCAAGCTGGCCACCTATTTCGTGGCCGATGAACCGCCCCCCGCGCTCATCGATCGGATGACCCGCACGTTCCAGAAGACCGATGGCTCCATCGCCGCCGTGCTCCGCGAGATGTTTCTCGACCGCACCTTCATGGCGGGCCTGAACAACCCGGCCTCTCCGCTCGAAAAATTCAAGGACCCGATGCAGTTCGTCATGTCCTCGCTGCGGCTGGCCTATGACGGCAAGGTGTTCACGAACTATCGCCCCGCGGTTGGCTGGCTGCAGCAGCTCGGCGAACCGCTCTATGGCCGGGTCACGCCCGATGGCTACCCCTTGACGGAATCGGCGTGGTCGAGCTCCGGGCAGATGGTGCGGCGTTTCGAGATCGCCCGCGCGATCGGCAGCGGGAACGCCGGTCTGTTCAACAACGAGGACAACACGCCGGGCGCGTCGACGGGATTTCCACTGCTGACCTCCCGGCTGTTTTTCGACGCGATTGAGCCGGTGCTCGGCACACGCGCGCGCGACGCACTCAGCCGGACGTCGTCGCAGCAGGAGTGGAACATGATTCTGCTGGCGTCCCCGGATTGGATGCAGCGGTAGAGACGCCCGAGGTCGATATGAAGTTCAGTCGTCGCGACCTGTTGAAACTGGCGCTGGCGGGTGCGGCGCACCCGTTGCTGCCGGTGCGCGGCATCGTCTCGCAGGCGTTTGCCGCGCCCGGTGCCGCCGACGCCAAGTTCCTGCTGGTGTTTCTGCGCGGGGGCTACGACGCGGCGAACGTGGTCGTGCCGGTCAGCAGCGACTTCTACTACGAGGTCCGTCCCACCATCGCGCTGCCGAAGCCGGATCCCGCGAATCCGAATGCGGCGATTTCGCTGGCCCGGGCCGATGAAGCGGTACGGTGGGGGCTCCATCCGGCCCTGAAAGACTCGATGCTGCCGCTGTGGCAGAAAGGGCAGCTGGCGTTCGTGCCGTTTGCCGGCACGGACGACCTCACGCGCAGCCACTTCGAGACGCAAGACAGTATCGAGAGCGGCATGCCGGTGTCGGCGCCGGGCAGCGTGCCACACGCGTACGGGTCCGGCTTCCTCAACCGTCTCGCCGCCGCGCTCGACGCGAAAGCGGCGCCCGTGGCGTTTACCGACGGTCTGCCCATGGTCATGACCGGCGACGTCGTCGTCCCCAATGTCTCCCTCAAAGGCACCGGCAAAGCGTCGTTCGACGACCGGCAGATGGCGTTGCTGACCGGCATGTACGCCGGCACCCGCTTCCAGCCTCTCATCTCCGAAGGATTCGATCTGCGCAAGACCGTCGCCGAGGTCGCCGAGATGATGGCCAAAGGGGGAATGGCGGGGGAGATGCAGGCCGCCAATCGCAACGCGCTCACCGCCAGGGGGTTCGAGCTCGAGGCGCGGCGCATGGCGGGATTGATGAAGGAGAAGTTCAACATCGGCTTCATCGATGTCGGGGGCTGGGACACGCACGTCAACCAGGGCAATGCGCAGGGGCAGCTCGCGAATCTCCTCACGAGTCTCGGCCAGGGCCTGGCGGGGTTCGCGGACCAGATGGGTCCCGCGTGGAACCAGACGGTCGTCTTCGTGCTCTCCGAATTCGGCCGCACCTTCCGCGAGAACGGCACGCACGGGACCGATCATGGCCACGGCAGCGTGCACTGGGTGCTCGGCGGTGCCGTGCAGGGCGGCCGGTTCGTTGGGGACCAGGTCGCCGTTACGGCCAGCACGTTGAACCAGAATCGGGACTTTCCCGTGTTGACGGAATACCGCGGCATGCTCGGCGGCATTTTCCGACACCTGTATTCGCTCGATAGCGCACGGATCTCGCGGGTCTTCCCCAACGCGTTACCACTCGACTTGGGGCTGGTCTAACCGGCCGGTGTCGGCAGGCAACGTAGACAGCAACATCAGTCACCCGCACGAGTGCATCTGGAGCTCGAGCACCGACCGTGCCGGCCCGATTGCGGCGCTCCCGTCGGCGCTCTTCGCGGCGTAGGCGACGTAACCGTCTGGCCGCGGCCACTGTCACCAAGGGCGGGGATTTCTTCCTGCTGTCCAGCACGTTCGTCGTCCCTGCAGAAAGTGTGGAAGTGTGCAGAACGGCGGTTCTCGCGGTGGGGTCGGTGAGGATTGCCGAACCGCACTCAAAGGCCTTCCCGCTGTGGTGCATTCCCATTGTGCGGTAGCTGTGCTGTCGAACGGGCCGATGATCCCCTGCTCAGGCGGCATGCGGATGCCGGGCCTGGGCCAGCGCGCGGCCGAGCGTGAGCGCGACACCCTGAATCAGCTCGCTCTGTGGTTCTGAGAACGCGTAGGGCGAGTACACCGTCCAGACCCCGGCCAGATCGCCTTCATGAAGGACCGGGACGCTGATGCACGCGCGGAGCGGCGGCGTCAGCGCGGACGCCCCGTCTCCAAGGTCGAGCGCGGCATCGGCATTCGTCATCGCGCGCCGGTTGGCCGCTACCCACCCACTCACGCCGTCTCCCAGTTGGAGGGACACGAGCGGGAGACCGCGGGGCATTTCCGGACCGTCCACCCGCGTCAGCTGGTTCGAGAGAGCATTGTAGGGATAGAGGACCGACACCGCCTCGTTGCACGAAGCCGACACGATACTACTCAGCGCTTCCGAGAGCCCGTCTTCGTTTCGGCCGTCAATCGTCTTGACGAACGCGTCGATCGTCGCCTGCCGGCTGCCGCGGCGCGAGCCGTGCTCCGACGCTCCCAGGGTGCGGGCCTCCGGCCCCCGCACGAGACTGAGGTGGAGTGCCGAAGCCGATCCGTCGTCTGGGCCATCAGTCTCGAGCGGCAGTGAGTCGTAGACGCGGACGAAGGCATCCACCACCGCCGGATCGTAGGCGGTGCCGCTCCGTGCGCGAATCATGTCCAGCGATTCCGCCGGCGTCAAGCGCCGCCGGTAGGGCCGATCGGACGTGAGCGCGTCGTAACAGTCGACGACCGACAGAATCCGAGCCCCCAGGGGAATGGCCGCGCCGCGGAGGCCGTCCGGATATCCGGTGCCGTCCCAGGTCTCGTGATGGTGCCGCACGATCGGCGCGACGGGAAATGGAAACTCGATGCCGGCCAGCATCGATGCGCCGATGCCGGCGTGCTGTTTCATCTGATCGAATTCCGCTGGCGTCAGCTTTCCCGGCTTGTTGAGAATGTGCTCCGGTACCGCAAGTTTCCCAAGGTCGTGAAGCAACGCGGCAGCCTCCAGGGCCTTGAGCTCGTCGGACGACGCGCCCATCGCCGTTGCCAGGCGCAGGCTCAGCGCCTGCACGCGGCGGATATGCCCATGAGTGACCTGGTCCTTCGCATCGATCGCCATCGCGAGCGTCTCGATGGTCGAATGATAGAGGCGCCTGAGCTCCACGAGGTGCCGGTTCGCATCTTCCAGACGGCCAGCGACGGTGTTCGATGACAGATACGACAGCACCAACATCGGAGCGAGTACCACAACCGCGACGGTGAGCACGCTTTCACTGGTGCGGACAATCATGGCGGCCAGCGACACGCTGACGCAAAAGTTCGCGGCCAGATGCGGTACGTGGCTGCGCAGGAGCACGAGCGGCCTTTCGCGCGATTCGAGCCAGACAACGGTTCCGGCGATCAACGTGTTGAGAGCGAAGTACGTGCCCACCATCAGGAGAATGGGCAGGAGCAGGGGCGTGAGCGCGGGTGCAGTGTACAGCAGTGGCGGAAGGCCGGACGTGGCATAGAACACCCCCGCCGCCAGGCCCACGCAGATGACCGGCTCGAAGATGTTGAACAGCGTGCGGTAACCGTCCCGCTGACGCGCGGAGAGCAGGATACCCACACCATCGGCCAAGGCGGTGAGGACGCCCGCGGCAGGCCCGAACAGGAGCGCGGCCGCGAAAGCGATCGTCTCCGAAACCGAGATAGTCGTGTTCAGCGAGGGGATGCGGAACGCGAGGGGGCCACTCACGAGGGCGACGGCGGCAAATAATGCGAGCGCCAGCGGAGGGGTGGTGTGGGCGAACTGGCTGACGGCGTGCGACAAGACCAGGGCGCCAACACCGCTGACGATCACCACGTACACGCGACAGCCGCGCGACAGGGCGGCGGGTGCGCTCATGTCCCCGTTTCCGCATCGCGCGCCTCGCGATGGCGGAGCCAGTCGGCCGACACAATCGACCACAACTCATAGTCGGTCAGGCGACCCTCGGACCAGAAACACTGCCTCAAGACACCTTCGCGGACGGCGCCCAGCTTCGCCAGAGCGGCCTGGGCCCGCAGGTTCGCGACCGAAATACGTGCCTCGATACGATGAATACCCATGCTGTCGAACGCATAGTCGATCGCGGCGCGCGCGCACTCCCTGAACGCGCCGGTCCCCCACAAACGAGGATCCAGCGCAAAGCCCATTTCGAGCGCGCCGCAGTCCCGCCCGACCGGCCACATCTGAAAAACGCCGGCAGCCGTCTCGGTATCGTGCGGGACGACGGCAAAGCAGACGAGGCGTTCGTGCTGCCGCTCTTGGCGCACCCACCTGATGAACCGGGAAACGTCGCGCGCCGACAACACCGGCCCGCCCACGTGGCCTTGCAGTCCCGCATCGGCCATCGTCGCGGCCAGCGCCGGCGCGTCACCGACCCTGACCTCTCGAATGAGTGAACGCGTCAGGTTGAATGACGGCATCCGTTCCGGCCACCGGATGCGGCGATCCCGTTTGCCTCCGCCCAAGACGGGAAACCCGATCCGGCGAGTGTCGGACGTGACAGCCACGGCGTCAGTTTGCCGGGGAGAAGTTCAGAGGGCTGCCCCCGCGTCTGCCGCCTCTGCGAGCGACGGACGTGCCCCAGACCAGCCGATCGGCGTCCACCGCGTCTGCCGAGTTGGCGAGGTCGCCGGCCGTGCTGCTGCCGAGGACGTTGGTGCCCCAAACCAGGCGTGTGCCCCAGACCAGGCGTTCACCCCAGACCACGCTGGTCGCTGGCTCGTTCCAGTCAAACTGGACACCCCAGACCAGGCGATCGCCCCAGACCACGCTCGCCGCCCAAGCCGGCTGGTTGGTCGCGACCGTGACTCCCCAGACCAGACGATCGGCCCAGAGCAATTGCTGGGACCACGTCGACATCTCGCCGTTGGCGAGTCTCGTCGAGGGAGTGACCAGCTGCGTCAACCAATCGCTGCCGACGGGGGCCGTCGGATCGATCGCCTTGGCCAGTGCGATGGCGCCGGCCGCATTCAGCGAACCCGCTCCTTGCGACAACGCATCGGCACCAGGAATCGACACCGCGGTGTACTCGAGAATCGCCTTGATCGCATTCGGCGTCAGGTCGGCTCCGTCCGGATTGCTCGTCCGGCTCGCTTCGATGACGAGTGCCACCACCCCGGTGGTGACGGCTGCCGCCATGCTGGTCCCGCTCAGGATCATGTACGTGCGGCCGCCGACCTTGGCCGTGTTTTCCGGAAAATCATCCACGAGGGTGCTGTCCTTGGCCATCGCCGAGACGATGCGACGTCCGGGCGCGACCACGTCCGGTTTCGCGTATCCGTCGTACCACGTCGGCCCTCGTGAGCTGTAGGGCGCCACCTCGTCGTCCAATTTCGTGACGGTGTTGTTCGTGTCCACCGCCCCGACAGTCAGGGCCGACGGCGCATTACCCGGTGAGGAGATGCCGCCGTAACCGACCATCCCGGCGTCGGGAATCATGCCGTCATTGCCGGCCGCGACGACCACCACGATGCCGGCCTCGGTCGCCCGCTGGACCGCACGAACCAGGGGGTCGGTTGCAGCGGATTCGAAAACCGGATGGCCCAGGGAAAGGTTGATGATGTCGATCCCGAGCGCGGCGCGATTCTTGGTGGCGAATTCGAGCGCACTCAACACGTCGCTCGAGTACCCGGACCCGTCCGGCTGCAAGACGCGCATTTCGATCAGGCGCACACCCTTCGCGAGGCTCCGGTATCGGGCGTCAGGACGATCCTGCCTGGCGCCGATGATGCCGGACACGTGCGTGCCATGGCCGAAGAGGTCCGAAGGCTTGCCCATCTCCGGGTCGCCGGTCTTCGTGCGCTTCAAGAAATTGAAATACGCCGCCACCGGAACGTCCGAGTCGCTGCTCACGCCCGAGTCGAGTACGGCGACACCGACGCCCGCCCCCGTCAACGTTCCACTCGGAAGGCCGAGAGATGCGAGCAGCATGTTCTTCGAGAGGACCGGCACCAGGTCCGACTTTGCCGCTTCGCCCCGAACGGTCGCGTCCGCCGAGATGTGCGTGACGTCGCCACGTGCCGCGAGCCGATCCAGTTCGTCGGCCGAGACCTCCGCCGAGATCGCGTCACTCGCGTCGTGTTCGCCGAGCACCCGCTGCAGCTCTTCGTCGAGGTGAGCTTTGACCGCGCGCGTCCCGTGAGCGGTGGTGATGATCACACGCAGGCGCCGCCCCTCGGCCGCCGCGCGGGATTTGCCCGCCTTCAGGGCGTGGTCGAGTTTTTTATCTGAGTCGGGCCCTTTCGCTGCGCCAAGCGGGGTCGGGGTGCTCCCCAGGAGCAGCCCAATCGCGCCTACACAAGCAGACGTGCCTCGAAGCCATCGCCAACGTACCGGAACCATTGCGTACTCCTCCAGCGACGCACACGAAGCGTCCACCTCCCTTACTCAATCGCTGCGCCAGCGTCGCCGCGTCGGGGACTTGGCGTTAAGGTGTTCATTCTCAGTTGTTTATAAGCTAAGGCAATGTTCCGGGCCAAGGCGAACTCCGCGACGGATGTTCCAGGTCGGCACACAAGGTCCGACGACCGTGATCGGGCTCTGAACGCCGACGCGACACCAAGTACAACCGTGTGCGGGATACGGCGGGAAGGGTTTGGGTGGCTGACGCTCTGGTCAGGACGACGCCGCAAGCGCGCGTCGCACGCGCCGTGGACGTCGTTCGGATGGTCGTTCGTCAGGTGGGAACCGGGGCAGAGCGATGTGATCGTGTAGACCGACGTCGATCGGAACCTGCGCTTCGATCCGGCAGTGGATCGCCGCGAGGTGCTGCTGACCGGTTCCAGCGCATCAAACACGACCACTCACTCCACGCCGTGACCGCCGGTCCCGACGGCAAATCGGCATGTCCGGGGGGAGGGCGGAAACGCGTACAATGAAGGCCCCTCAGGTGGTCCACTTTCCGAGCGGCGTACGGGTCTCGTGTCCGAGCGGCGCCGCCGCGCGTACCGTCGGCGGGCAGAGCACACATGGACAGCTGGCGAATTCTTTTCGTGAACGCGACGCTCGCGGGCCGCACCGGCACCGAGACCGCCTTGCGGGATCTGGTGGTCGGATTGAAAGCGGCTGGCCAACAGCCGATGGTCTACTCCCCCGAGCTCGGCGAGATTGCCGAGGAGATCCGCGCGTCGGGCATTCCGGTGTTCTCACAACTGGCACACCTGCCGGAAGAACCGGACATCGTGCACGGAAACCATCACGTCGAGACGGTCGAAGCGCTGCTGCGGTTTCGCAATGCGCGCGGTCTGTTTGTGTGTCATGACAGGCGAGCCCACATATCCGCCCCTCCGCGCATGGGTCGGATCCTGCGTTATGTGGCTGTCGACTACAACTGTCTCGAGCGCTTGACCAACGAGTACGGGATTCCCGAACATCTCACTCGCGTGATCTACAACTCCGTGGACACGGCCCGGTTCCTGCCGCGTCCGCCGCTGCCGCCGCATCCCCAGCGCGCGCTCGTCTTCAGCAACTACGCGGGACCCGGCACGCAGCTCGACACGGTGCAGGACGCGTGCGCACTCTTGAGCCTGCCGGTGGACGTCGTCGGATCGCTCTCGGGAAAGAGCTCCTCGGCTCCAGAACGGCTGGTGGGCCAGTACGATCTTGTCTTTGCCAAAGCGCGCTGTGCTCTGGAAGCGATGGCGGTTGGCGCCGCGGTCGTTTTGTGTGACACGCCTGGTCTCGGTCCGCTTGTGACCAGCGCCGAGGTTGCCCACCTCCGGCCATGGAACTTCGGTGCGCGCCTGCTTCGCGACCCGCTGGATCCGGCGGGGATTGTTCGACAGGTGCAGCGATACGATGCGGCCGATGCGGCTGCCGTGAGCCAGTTCATTCGCGAACGGGCCAATCTCTCGCGCGCGTTGGAACGGTATCTTCATTTGTATGCGGAGCTGATGGAGGAACCGCTTCTCACAACCCGCACGGCCGATCGGGAGCTCGACCAATACTTGCGACATACCGTCACGAGAATGGGGCAAATGGAAATAGAGCTCGCGCAGTATCGGCAGCCGGACCGAATGGAGGCACTGTCGGACGCTGTCTGCGCGCACTTGAAATTGTCGATTGAGAAGTGTCCGGAATTCGGAGTGTGCGGGAGGATGGTGGACGTTCGGGTCGAGCTCGAGAATGGAAGCTCCGAGAAACTCGGCAGCTTTCCTCCCTTTCCGATTCAGTTGTCCTATCGGTGGTTCAGAGACGGGATCGACGAAGTCACCGACCGGGAGGGCCTTCGGACGGCGCTGCGGCCACCTCTCTCGCCGGGCGGACGAGCCACCTACTCGCTGAACATCGCGGCGCCGGACGAGCCTGGCCGCTATCGGCTTCGCGTGACGATCGTCCAGGAATTCCTGAGATGGCTCGATAGTCTTCCATGCCTCCTGAGTGCGGAAGCGACGCTGGTGATCGTCTCGTCGCCCGCCGCCCCCAGTCCCGCCTGACTCCCGGTGTCCGCGCGACCATCATCCTGCGGCGTCCTTGATCGCCATGGCGACCGGGCGCACATGGTCGCGGTAACGAACGATCTCCGAATAGCGCCCTTCGGTGACGCGCGTCGCTCCATAACGCTCGTAGGCGGGCAGTTCCTGTTCGAAGCGCGACGCAGGTAAGTTCGTCGCGGCTGGGCCCAGGCATTCCATCGCGAAGGCCTGCCGTCCGTAGCGGCCGAGCGACGCCTCTACCTCGGCGCGCAATTCCGGGTAGGCGCGTGCCGCTGTGAGCTTCCGCTCCAGTGCCGCCTCGTCCAGCTTGAGGACGATCGATCCCGGACGGGGCGGCTGGGGCGGGCCGTCCAGCGGGAAGTCGTAGTTCCGCACCTCCCGTCCGGTCCGGCGGCGGATGATCGCCACGGCGCCGTCCACAATAAGACGGCAGACATCGTGGGCCGGGTTGAACCCTTCGACGGCATCGCCAGCCACACAATCGACTCTCGCCTCGTCGAGCGCCGTCGCGAGCTCGTGCGCGAGCGCGACGAACACGTCGACGCGTCGGTCGAGCAGCAGGCGGTAGAACTGCCGGTCCGGACAGCGACCGTAGATTGGTCCGACCGACGCACCGATGTGTTTCAGCAGCCGGCTCGTCGATGTCAGGCGTGACGTCGCAGCGCCGCCGGAGCCATCCGTCAGGCAGCAGTAGATCGGGGGATGCGTCTCGATCCAATGATAAATGGCCAATTCGTGGCCTGGATGCGCGACGACGACGGCGATGGTGTTGACGGACCGCAGGACGGTCATCTGTGTTTGCCGGTGAGGTGCGCGGGTGGTGGGAACATCTTAAGCCGATTCGATCGAACGGAATAAGCGGCCGGGAGTTATCAGGAGGGTAGCAGCGCCAGGCATTCGCCGAGCGCCGCCTCGACGGCCGCGAGCTCTCTCTGGCGACGCGGCTCGACGGCTCGGTTGACCGTCCAGGACCGCCAGAGGTCTCGGCTCTTCTCCAGGGTTGCGACGGCCTTCCGTAGCCGGTCGGCCCGCTCGGACCGAGCGCCGTGCTTCGCCAGCTGCGAGTAGACCTTGCCCAGCTCGGCGTATCCGGTCGCGTCTTCGAAGGCTGTGCCGAGCGGCTTCCGCGCCAATTCGCGCGATGCCTCCTCGGCGAGGCCGGCAGCGCGAGGATCGCCGGCTGTGGCACGCAGGAGCGCGAGGTGCAGGCCGAGGCGGATGTATTGGCTGCGCGCGCCTCGAGAATTGGGCCCGTTCAACAGACCCCCCGCGGTTGCCCGCGCCGATTCGAAGCGGCGGACGGCTTCTGCCGTGTGTCCGAGCTTCAGCAGCGTGTTACCGATGCTGTGATCGATCGTCACCGCGAGGTAGGCGTAGCGCGCGTTCCGGGGGTCGGCGGCCAGGAGCGAGCTGTTGTCGTCGGGCTCGGTTTCCCCCGGGGTACTTCGGCGCACGGGCTATTCCTGAGTGTGCCCTCGGAAGTGGCGGTTTGGGCGCCGTCTGTCGAGAAGTTCCTCGGCCGGTACGGCATCAAGCCGTAGGACGATAGATCTGAAAGTCGGCCGGGTGGAGGGCCCGGCCGACGACCGCCACAGCCGAAAGGTCTGAGGCCTGTTCGCGCAGACCGACGACAAGACCCCGGATAAACTCGCCGGCATGTTCAGGCTGACGCGGATTGGCGACTTCGAACGGATGCCGGCATTCCTCAATGCGCTCTGGCACACGTACGAGAACGGCCTCAAGCCCAATCTTCGGGTGCGCCGATCGTCGGTTCGGGCGATCGCGAAAGAGAAGGGAGGCCCATCAGACGACCTTCTGACCGAAGTACGCGAGCGGCTGCGACCAGTCATGGGGCTGTCACTCAACGCGTGGAACGCCGCGCCATGGAGGTCGCCGGCAGCATTCGCTGCGCGCGCGTGGTCGAGGTCCTGACCAAGCTGGTAAGCCTCCACGAGGCGCCGCGGTAGATACAATCGGCCAATGGACCGGAGTTCGTGGCCGTAGCGATCGTGCGCTGGCTGCATCAGGCCGACATCGAGACCGCGTAGATCGATCCGGGCAAGCCATGGCAGAATGGCGCCGACGAATCGTTCAACGGCAAGTTTCGGAACGGGCATCTCAGCGTGCAGAGGCAGCCGGATGGCATTGATGAGAGCGCGACCCGGACGATAGCTTGGCGACGGTGGCACCTGACCACACCCGAACCGGAGGAGACCATGACTGGCCCGCACGATCGTGATTTGACTCTGCTGATCACAGAGCGGCTGAAAGAGACTCCCCACGCAGGCAGAGCCATAGCCGCTGGAGTCG
>JBDTSX010000003.1:0-20697 GCA_039930925.1 Acidobacteriota bacterium
CCGGGTGTCGCGTGGTTCGTGCGCGGCTCACAACTGATCTGCGCCGGCCGGCGTCGCGGCCGTTTCCAGTGCCGCGCGGGTGGACGCCGGAAACGGCACGGTCCACACCAGAATCGTCGGTTCCTTCATCGTGCGGAAGCAACTCGTTCATGGGAGGGGCCTGCGGATGCAATCTGCCAGCCGCGCTGAGCCGCATCGCCCGAGGCTGCGTACCACTCAATAGCGCCCCGCGGTCGCTCGGTCGCGAACGTCTTTGGGTACCCGCGAAATCACCGCTCGAAACTTTCCGTTCGCACCCCTCGGGATCTCGTCCACGCACTCGACGGTGATGCCGACGTCACCGACGCGGTCCCTCAGGCGCTGAGTCAGCACGCGCGCCACGTTCGGGCCATAGCCCGCGGCCGGGACGCAGAGGATCCGGAAGCGATCGAGGTGTTCCTGGATAATCTGGGCCTCGCGCAGCGGCAGATCGTCCTTGAACAGATGGCCGAGCCTGCCGATGCTGCGCCCGTCCGGCGTGACCACGACATCGTCGCTGCGCCCTTCGATGCTCCCGATCTGCCGCAGCGTGCGGCCGCACGGGCAGCGCTCCTGGGTGCCGCTGCAGGCGCGGTCGCCGATCCGGTAGCGAATCAGCGGCATATCCGCGTTGAGCAGCCCCGTGGCCACCAGATCGCCGGCCTCCTCGGCGGGTGCCGGCGCGGTCCCATGCAGAATTTCGACGATACCGGCTTCGGGCCAGAGATGGCGGTTGCCTGCCTCGCATTCGCTCGCGGCAGCCACGATCTCCGCCATCCCGTAGGTTTCGCGCACCGGACACTGGAACGCCTGGGAGATGACCCGGCGTTGATGCTCCGGGAGCGGTTCGGCGTTGGTGATGACGACCGACATACGGGGCCCCCCGCCAACGGCGAGCGCGCTCTGCGCCAGGGTATAGAGGGCCGAGGTGTAGCCATACAGGTACTGAATCCGATATTTCGACAGCGCCTCGAGATAGTGCGGCATCGCGGCCGGCGCGAGATGGTACGACGACAGGTACAACTGCCGCAGCGGCGCGTTCCACACCCAGTATGGGGGCAACGTGGCCGCGTACGGCACCACCAACTGGCCGCCGAGGATGGCCCACCGATCCTTGCCCGAAACGCCGTACCACGTGCGCCATCGCGCTTCCGCCAGGCCGTACCAGGCCTGGACCGTCTCACGACTCCACCACACCGGCAGCGGCTTGCCGGTGGTGCCGCTGGTGTGCTCACGATACATGCGGCGAGGGTCACAACCGTCGGCCAGGAACGCCAGCGGCCGGTCCCGGACCACATCCTTCTCGAGGATAGGCCAGTTCTCGAGCTCCGCCCACGAGGCGGTGTCGCCATTCGCCCGCCGGGTGCTCCACTGCTCACGGTAGTACGGCACGCAGGTCGCCGCGCGGTGCAGCACGAGGGCCAGCCGCTCCTGCTGGTACGCGCGCAGCTTTTCTTCCGGCCAGCGGTCCCGCTCGAGCGCGGCCGCAGCCGCGCGCTGCGTGGCGGCTCCGTACCGCGCGGACCGCAGATACAGGCCGCGGGCGCCGGCCACCAGTGAGCGCAACGCCGGAGGCATCCGGTGATAGACGCTCAGCACGGTCTCGTTCATTGGAAACGGCCTCGCCATGATCGAGCGGCGGAATCACATTCGCCTGGCGTCACGGGGGTTTTTGCGTTCCTCACAGTTGAACTGCACCGGCTGGCGTCCAGTCCGTAAGAGCAAGGACAGTCCGCAGGAATTGCTCGACGCGCGGCTTCCCGGCCTGGGATGCCGCAACCGCCTCATCCACGAAGCGAACCACTTCGTCAGGATCCGCCACGAAGTCCGTGCGCGACTCACCGTCTGGCTCGCAAATGAACATTCCGGACGAGATGCCACAAAACAGCGCCACCGTCGCGACCGTCGTTTGCACCTGATACGGGGGGTTCAGGATCACCATCGTCCCGAAATCGCGCATCAGATACAGGAGCGGCGCGAGATGCGAGCCTTCGACGCTGACCACGACGCTCGCCCCGCTGCATGCGGCAATCAGCTCGTCGGCGCTGACCGCACCCACATCCACCGTGGTGAAGCCCTCGCGTTCGAGGCGCGCGCGTATCTCTGCTTCGTTGACCAGGATTCTTCGTGCGCCCGAAGCGCCGCGGCTCAGAAAGAGGCGCGATGGGCCGGCGGGCCGGTGCGAGGCCCGGCCGCGCAGCACGTGATACCGGGCCGTCTTGAGCGGATTCTGGGCGTGGTCGTCGAGAACCAGCAGCTCCTTGAACAAGGCCACACCGAAGCGGGCGGGCTCGGCGACCCCGAGCAGCGTCCGGAACACCGATTCATCACGATACGTCTCGCGATCGTGGGCGACCGGCGGCCCGTATTGCTCGGCGAGCATCTGCAGCGGGACTTCGTCCTCGAGCCAATGTCCCCACCAGGTCGAACCGAGCGAGGTGGACGCCAGTGCGCCCTGTTCGATCTCCGCCACCGGGCCGGCGACCTTGAACCCGAGGCGCGAGCGGCGACCCCACGGCCGGAGCTCGTGGCGATACCCGCGCGAATAGACCGATCCGTCCAGCAGCGTGGCGTCACGCAGCCAGTGAGCCATCACCGGCCTGAATTGAAACGCCGGACGCCTGATGAAGTGGGTGATGGTGTGCTCGGCGGTATATCGCGCCGCGGAGCGGATGCGGGGCAGGTGTCGATCCCAGATAAACGGATTGACCGCCGGCACTTCCGCGGCGTCGCACAGCTTGAAGCTCCGTACCGCGGCCTTGGGCAGCGGCACGTACGGGAACCGGATCGCACGCTTCACGCTGTAAGAGACCGCATGCGCCATCGCGTGCGACAGCACACTCAGGCCGCCGCTGCCGCGAATGATCAGGGCGCTGCTCATCACGCCACACCAACGGCATTGCGCGCGGCAGCGCGAGCGGCGACGCGGCGGTAGATCGCCGCGTGCTGCTCGGCAAATGCCCGCGCCGTGTAGTCGCTGCGCGCCTTCGCGCCCGCCGCGCGCGAGATCCGCTGCGCCAGCGGGTGATCGCTCAGCAGCGAGACGAGATGCCGGCTGCAGCCGTCGACGTCGCCGATCTTCGCCAGGAAGCCGGTCGTGCCGTGCTCGATCAGCTCCGAGGGCCCGCCGCTTTCGTACGCCACCACCGGCAGGCCCGCCGCCATCGCCTCCAGCACCGACCATCCAAACGCTTCGCTCTCGGAACAGTGCAGCAGGGCCGACGCATTCTGCATCAGGGCGATGACGTCCTCACGAACACCGAGAAACTGCACGGCATCACCCATTCCCAGCTGTTCGCCGAGTGCGACCAGTTCAGCTTTGTAGGCCTGGTCGTAGGTCCGGCCGAGAATCCAGAGCTGCGCGCCTGGCACCGTCCGGCGCACGATCGCCACCGCCTTGATGGCGTCCTCGACCCGCTTGCGGCGCTGCAGGTGGCCGACCGAGAGGATGACGGGCGGAGCCGCCGGCCGCTCGGTCATCACGGCGGCGACTTCGTCGAAGTCGAATCCGGGCGAGATGGTGTCGACCGGCGTGGCTCGCGGCGCGAGCGAACGAACCAGCGCTTCGGTGACTTTCGAAATGGCGAGCACACTCTGCGACAGCCCGATCTTCATCTTGAGCAGCCGCTCGTGGCCGTCTTCATTCAGGTTCCTCTGGGTATACAGATATCGCCGGCCCAGCGCTCGCGCGCAGAGGCCCTCGAACGGCGACGAGGTGAAGTCGAGCGAATGCTGGACGTCGACCGGGCCGAGGTTCCGCAGCTGACGCTGGTCGAAGAGCGCCGAGGCGACCCCGCGCAGGCTCACCGTGGTCGGGCGAAAGCGGGCGACCACGACGTCCACGCCGAACGGCTCGAACTGGGCGATGGCTTCGGGCACGCCCGCCGGCCGCAGCGCGCAGACGGTCAGGGCGAACTGGTCCCGCGGCAGATACTTGACGATGGCCATCATCTCCCGGTACGGGCTCGCGGTCGGGACCAGATGGGGCACCGTCAACAGCACGCGAATCTTCGTCCGGTCCGCATGCCGGGTGTTTGAGGCCGCTCCGGGAGGGGTACTCCGCGGGCCGGCCGGGCCGAGCGACGCAAGTGTCAGCATGTTGATTCGGGTGTAAACCGGCGCGCCCCGCTCCGAGTCCGAGCTCATTGAAAGTCGCCGGGGCTCGATGCCCATGGCAGGCCGTGCGCGAGACCGACGCGCACCGGCTTCACGATCACGGCGCCGAACTCCGCGACCAGGCCGGACGTATCCGGCGCGACATCGTCTGGCAACAGCATCGAGGTCAGCGGCAGATCGATTGGGGTTTTGCCGTAGACGCCAACCGACAGCGGGTCGCCGAAATAGTTTCGCGCGTCCCGGATCTCGAACGGCTCGCCGGCGCGCAAGCCGACGGTGGACAGATCGAGCCGGACACTCGTCCGCCGCTCCCAGTTGAAGATCGCGATGTTGGCGCGCCCAGCCTGATACCGGTTCGGACGAATGAAAATCTCGGTTCGCGCCGGCTTGTCCGCCATGTAGTGGTTGTCCGGAAATCGCGCCACCACGAGCTTCGAAACGTCCCCTACGAATGTATTGCCGGTCATCGTCACCCGGTCACACCGCCAGAGCACGAGGGGTGACCGGCCGGCGATGTAGTTGTCCGTCATGACGGCATCCGAACATCCGCCGATGCGGCCGACCTCGACACTCGGTCCGCTGCGGTCGTCGCGGTGGTAGACATAGTTCGATGACAGCACCGTGTGGTGGGCGGTGCGCCAGCCGCCAACCAGGATGTTGGCCTTCGCCCCGCTGACCCGCGACGCCACGCCATGGTCGAAGGAAATGTTTCCCTCGATGTGGAGCTGATCGATCTGGCCCCCCTCGGTGTAGGCATGAATCCCGAAACTGCGGCCGTCGAGCAGAATGTTGTCGACGATCCGTTTCTCCGGCGTGGCGTTCTGCACGTAAATGGAGTGTCCGTGCCCGCGGTCGGCCCCGTCCCAGCCACTCTGATAAATCAGGCAGCCGTAGAGTTCCGACGCCAGGGCCGGGGTCCAGAACCCGACGCCGTTGCCGGTGTGATGGATGACGAGGTTGATGAACTTCGTGTCGGGCCCGAACACATCGATCCCGGCGCCGCGCTCGCGTCCGAGCTCGTTGGGCGCCGAGCTCGTGACCTCGAAGCCCCAGTAGACAACGTGCGCGCCGTCGACGCGCAGCACCGGATCGGCCGGCGATGCGGCGCCGTCGAGCACCGCGCGTTCGCCTGGGTACTGTGCGACCACAATCCGTGCCCCGACCGCCCCGGTCAAGTCACTCCGGAAATTTCCCCGATAGACGCCCTGTCGAAGCCAGAGCAGGTCGCCTGGCCGCAGCGGACCGTGGGTGGAGAGTCCGGTCGCGAGATCGAGAGGACGCGCGACCGTGCCGGGGTTGCGCGCTGATCCGGTTGGCGACGCATAGTAGGTTCGGCGCGCCGGACTGGCCGCCTCCAGCCAGTCGGGCGCATCGGCCGGAGGCGAGGTGACGGGTATCCCGCGCAGCGCCGGTTGGTCAATCGCCCGCCGGGGGGAAAACCCGGCGGCCACCAGAATCAGCACGAGGCAGGCCGCCAAGCCGACGGCGGGGCTTTGCCTCTTGAGCATCTGATTCCACAGCCTGATCATCCGTTCACGGAAGGGGTCGGACGGGCCCGGTACTGGCGCGTTCTGAGTGACGAGGCGCCGCCCCCGGCGGCCTGCGCGGCCAGTTCAGGGCGGCCAAAATGTCGACGCGTAGGGAGCTGCGGCGCAACGATCTCTGGCTCGCTCGCGTCGGCGGTCGCTCCCGGCTTGAAGACGTTGAAGCTCAACCCATACATGAAACAGGGTGCGACGGTGCGCATCGCCGAATTCAGCATGAAGAGGACGCTCCAGACCAGCGCCGACGCGACCAGCCCTTTCTCCCGTGCGGACGCGGCGCGAAAGACGTTGCGCGCGCCGGCCCCGAGCAACAGCATGATCGAAAATGCGCCGAAGACGCCGTGCTCCGCCAGCAGCCGCGTGAACTCGGTGTGCGCAGCGACTCCGTTGAGGTGATGCCGCGGCGACAGGCCGGGGCCGACCCCGAGCAACGGGTTGTCGTACCAGAGCTCGAGATCCTCCTTGCCCAGCTCGTCGCGATGGGTCAGGCCGGTCTCGCTGAAGCGGGTCGCCAGTGCACCCCCGGTGAAATTCACCAGCGCCGGCCAGATCACATAGCTGCTGAAGAGAAAGACAATCGGTACGACGATGATCAGCTTCTTGCGCGACTCGGCATGGGTGGCCAGAAACGCAAGCGCGATCGCGCCGGAGATGAGGGCTCCGAGCAGTCCTCCGCGAGAGAAGGTCAATGCGCTCTGGGTGCCCAACCACAGCATCACGAAGAACAGAGACAGCTTCAGGGGCCAGCGCACGTCACGTTCGAGCACGCACCACAGGGAGGCGAGCGCGCCAAGGCCGAGCGCCAGCGACACCTGGTTCGGACCGAAGCCTCCGCTGGTCGCGAAGTTGGACTCGAACGTGAAATGAATCTTCTCGATGCTCATGATATTCGACACGACAATCGCGCCAATCGCCACCACCGGCGCCGCGAGCGCCATGAAGAGGCGCAGCGTCGTGGCCGGCGAAAGCTCGAGAGTGGAGAAAAAGTTGGCGCAGACCACCAGCGCCAGCGGTCCGGACAGATTGAAGCTGAGCATGTTGCGGACCAGCGCCGGGTCGTTGAGCTGCATGGTCAGAAAGGCCGAAGGCACCAGCAGACCGAAGCACAGGGCCGCGCCCACCATCGCCCTGATGCCGTGGCGATTCAGCAGCGCCGAGCTGAAGATCACGATCAGCGCATACTTGCCGGATTCCCAGGGCAGCGCGTCGGTGAGCATCCGCCACAGCACTTCAGAGCCGACGATGTAGGCGCCGGCATACGCGACACGCTCGGTGCGCCTCGGATTGAAGGACCACCAGAGCCCGGCGCCGAAAACGATGGCCCCCTGGACGAATACTGCGATCGACTCCGATTTCATCAGCAGGCCGAGCGGCGCGTGAGCGGCGATGAACAGCAGCCAGACAATCTGCTCCCCGGGACCGACGCTCTCGCTTGCGGCGGCGCTCAACGGCTCCGATCGACGGGCCGCTTCCGGTTTCGTTCGCGCGCTGTACATGCTCGGTTACATCGTCGAGATCAGAGGCCGATCATTCCGCGGAGCCGGGCGGTCATCCGTCCAAAGGCGGACGGCGTCTCGGTCGAGCTGGTGAGCAGGAACGCCCCGAACTCGGGGGCCGTGTGCGGCGGTGTCTGCGACCAGCCGACCACCGGCTGCGCGGTCAATCCTTGCATCGGGATCTTCACCGGACTGCCCGCGTAGGTGCCGGATGCTACCGGGTCCCCCGACAGGTTGCGCACGTCGCGGATTTCGTACGACCCGCCGACGGGAATTCCGGCCGCGCTGACGTCAACCCTCACGTCTTTCGTATGTCCCCAGTTGTAAACGATGATGTTCGCGCGGCCGGGCGTGTACCGGTTCGGGCGGACGAAGATCTTGGCGCCGGTCGCCGGCGGATCGATGAACGAGTTATTGGGATACTTCGCGGCCAGTTCGGGGTGGGTGACGATGGTCTGCCCGCTGATCCCGCGGGTATTGCCAACCAGGGTGTTGCCCTGCAGATCGCCGGTGCAGTTCACCAGCTGGATCGAATACCCCCCCTTCAACGCGGCGAAGTAGTTGTCCTTCATGCGCAGGTCGGTGCACCCGGCGGCGTACCCGATGTTGTTGCCGGCGCCCGGCTGGTCGTAGGTGAAGTTGGAGATCAACACCGGACGATTCGCGATCCGATGACCGCCGAGCAGAATGTTGAAGTCGCCGCCGGTGATGCCGTTGTTGAAGACCGCGTTGCCCTCGACCTGGATATCGTCGAGAAACGCCTCCTCTGAGCCGTACGCGTGAAGCCCGATGCCGAACTGGCTGAAGATGACGTTGTCGGTGATCCGCCGGATGCCGGTCTTGTTCTGGGTATAGATGCCGTGGCCGTGAGCCCGGTCGGTACCCACCCAGCCGTTGTAATAAATGATGTTGCCGTATGCCTCGGCATTCACCGCGTCGCTCCACATCCCGATCCCGCTGCCCAGGTCGTGGATGACCAGGTTCATCACCTTCGAATTCGGCGCATGGACATCGACGCCGGCGGCGCGATTGAGGTCCGCCCCGGTGCGCTGCAGGTCTGAATCCATGATCTCGAAGTCGCGGATGACCGTCCAGGCGCCGTTGATCGTCAGCACCGCCCCGACGACCCCGGCGCCGTCGATCGCGACATGTTCACCCGGCACCGGGCGCACGGTGATCGGCGCCTCCGCGGTGCCGGTCAACAGACTGGTGAACGACCCCTTGAACGTTCCGGCGCGCAGCCATACAGTCCCGCCGGGCCGGATCGGGCTCTTGCCGGACAGCGCGCTTGCCAGATCGAAGGGATGGTCTTTCGTGCCGTCGCCACCGCTCCAGCCACCCGGCGCCGCGTAGACGGCCTTGGTCAGATCGGCCGTGGCGTTCGGGTCAGCCTGCTGCCCGCGACAGCCGGCGATCGCCACCAGAAGGAGAACCGCGAACAAGTCCCGCGTCAGCCGCGAGGCAATCCGAGCACTGACGGGCAGAGAGACACGAAGAGCCGCGGCGGGCGCGCTGATCGGAAAATGCATGAATTCTTTACTCTCGAATGGAGGCATGACGGGTTGCTCTCTCGCTCGTAAACCGACGATCACGCGTGAGACAGCGAACGCTGCGCCACGATCTCGTAGACCCGGGAAATCTGTTGGATGACGGCGCCGGCGGCGTACCGCTCGCGCACTCGCTGATACAGGCGCTGGCCCGCGCGCACCCCGCGCTCAGGCGATCGCAGCACCTCGCTGAGAGCGGCGCCGAGGGCGGCCGGATCACCCGCGGCCACCAGCGTTCCAGCCTCGCCGTGGTCGAGCACTTCGGCGCACTGCCCGACGTTGGTCGCGACGACCGGAAGACCGGCTTGTCCGTACTCGACCAGCGCGAGAGGAAAGCCCTCGCCGATTGAGCTCAGGACGCCGACGTCGCACTGGCGAAGAATCGCCGCCACGTCCGCGCGTTCACCGAGCATCGTAACCCGGCCGCCGAGGTCGTGCGCCCGGATCTGCGAGCGCACCAGTTCGGCGCAGTCGCGGTCCGCCTCACGCCCGACCAGCAACAGGTGCGCCTCAGGAAACTCCCGGGCGACCTGGGCGAACGCCGTGACAAGAGTGACGTGGCTCTTTTGCGGCCGCAGGTTCGCGACGCAGACGATTCGTGTCCCGGGCAGGCCCGGCAAGCGTGGTGGCGCCATCTCCGCCACCCCGTCCTCCGGGACGAAATTGGGCACGTACCAGACGCGGTCGTCTCGAAACCCCAGCTGCGTCCGCGCCCACTTCGCGAGCAGCTCGTTCACCGAGATCACGCCGCTCACCCGCGACACCGCCGCCCGGTAGAGACCTACGGAACGCGGCGCCGTTTCCTGAAAGCCGCAGTGGTCGTGCCAGACGACGGCTGGATAGGGCGGCAGATACGACGCGGCAATCGCGGTGAACAGCGAGCTGCCGTGGGCGTGAAGAATCCTGACCTGATTCGCCCGGATGAACCCGGTGAGCTTCCCGAGCGCCCGCACATCAATCGTGCGCCGCCGCGCCAGATCGATCTGCGCCACGTCTGGCGCCACCAGGTCGGACAGCGGACCACCCCGCCGGGTGGTGCACAACGAGGGGACGAAGCGGTCCCGCGGGAGCGCGTTCACCAGGTTGACGGCCACCCGCTCCATGCCGCCGGGTTCCAGAGTGTCCGTCAGATGGAGCACTCCGACGCGTGCCTCCGCTGATCGCACCTAGCGCGTTTCCTCGCCGGTTACGCGCCAGGCCGGCTGCTCAACCGCGGGAGCGGCGCGCTCCGGAAGCTTCCAGCGCGCGGCCAGCAGCTCGGCGATCGCGTCCCGCAGCCCGTCGAGCGAGAACTGCCTCGCCCAGCCCGACGCGGCGCGCATCACCGGGTCGTACCGCTCCGGCGCGGCCACAATCCCGCGCAGCGCGCCGGCGATTTCTTCCGGGCTGCCGGTGTCGAGCAGGATGCCCCGGCCGGACAGCATCTCCGGAACCTGGCCGTGGGCCACGCCGACGCAGACCAGCCCGTAGCACATGCCCTCGGCGATGACTTTCGGCCATCCCTCGGAGTGTCGGGAGGGCAGCACCAGGGCATGGGCCCATTCGAACCACTGCAGCGACGCATCGTACGGCAGAGCGCCGACGAACCGCACGACGCCGCGACTCACGAGATCGCCGGCCCGCGTCCGCAGCACCTCTCGCTCCGGACCGTCCCCGACGATCGCGACCTCCAGAGCAATGCCGTCCCGGTCGAGCATCCGCACGGCGTCGATCAACGCGTCCACCCGCTTGCGCGTCTGCAGCGTGCCTGAGAACAGCACCCGAAGCGGCGCGCCGATTCGCTTCTGCGCAGCGATCTCGACGGCACGTTCGACCTGCCCGGCAGTCATCATCGAGGTAAAGAATGGAACGATATTCGCCGGCTGGTCCGGCCAGCGTCCGTAGACGGTCACCGGTCCGCGCCACCACGCGGATCCGAGCAGCCGGCGCTGGATTCGCGTCGGCGCCGACTCCCCCTCGTAGCCATTCCACTGTCCCGCGTACTTGGCCACCAGGTAGCGCGAGAACAACGGCGCCATCGCGGCTCCGAGAAGACCCAGATTGCCTGGGCAACGGACGTGAATGGCGTCCGCCTTCAGCATCGCCCGGGCCAACCCTACGACCAGCAGCGGCACCGACGCGAGCAGCGCCACTTTCGCCTTGAGTGTGTCGCCGCCTACCTCACGCTGCGGAGCCACCGAGATGTTGGGACGCGTGAAGGGAACGCAGTCTCCCTCGGGCATGCCGCGCCGGAACGGCGCGGCAATCGTGACGCTCTCGAACAAATCGGCCCAGATGTCGATCTCGCGAACGTAGGGTCCATAGGAGAACACCTCGCCCGCATGCCCGTAGTGGAGTGCGTGCGAGACCACGAGCAGGCGGCGGGGCTTGGCGAACTTCGTCGCCGCGTTCCGCGTCACGGACGGCTCGTGCGTCACGCGCCGCGAACCTCCAGCTGACGAGCCGCCTGCGGACGGCCGATGTCCCAGACCACTCCCGGGTGGAGCAGCGATGTGCTCATCGCCCCGCTGGTCCCTTCCACGTCGATCGGTACCTTGTCGGTCACGTAGCGGGTGGAACCAAACGTTCCCGATATTTGCACCTTGTACGACAGCGCGTAGAGACCGGGGCTCAGCCACAGCGGCGGGAACTGCGTGCGGATCGAGTAAGTGCCGGCGCCGACGCCGAGCACGTCGAGGTCGGTGTTGCTCTCGCGCAGCTGAAACACTTCCCGTCCATACATGTCTTCGAGCATGCAATACAGATCGAACCCGCTCGCATGTTCCGCGAACCGGAACGTCGTGAACGCCTCGAAACCTTTGGACTGTGCCACCGTGGCGCTTCCTTCGCAGTCCACCTTGACGGGTCCGAACCCGCTTCGGATCACCCCGTCGTCGGCGATCGCGGCCGAATCCTGTTCGAGCGCGCCAATCAGGCGGTAATAGCACTCGATGGTCTTCCCGATCTCTCCCGCCTCTTTGACCATCCCCCGGTCGAGGACGATGCCCTGCGTGCACATCGACCGGATCGCGCCCATGTTGTGGCTGACGAACAGGACGGTCCGGCCCTGCTTGGCGACGTCTCCGAGCTTACCCAGGCACTTCTTCTGGAAGCTGGCGTCCCCGACGGCCAGGACTTCGTCAACCAGCAGAATTTCCGGTTCCAGGTGCGCCGCAACCGCAAACGCCAGCCTCAGGTACATGCCGCTCGAGTAGCGCTTCACCGGCGTGTCGATGAACTGCTCGACCTCGGCAAACGCGACAATCTCATCGAACTTGCGATGAATCTCGGAGCGCCGCATGCCGAGAATGGCGCCATTCAGGAAGATGTTCTCGCGCCCGGTCAGCTCGTTGTGAAATCCGGTGCCGACCTCGAGCAGCGACCCGACCCGCCCGTGGACTTCCGCGAACCCGCTGGTCGGTTCGGTAATCTTCGACAGAATCTTGAGCAGCGTGCTCTTGCCGGCGCCGTTGCGTCCGATCACGCCGACGACGTCTCCCTCCTGGATCTCGAGTGAAACGTCTTTCAGCGCCCACAGGGAGGTCGCCCCCCGTTTGTTCCGGCCGCCGTTTCCACGCGAAAACGTCGAACGAAGCGCCCGGAACGGCGCGGTCGCCGTTTCCGTGACGCTCTCGCGCAGGGTTTTGTATCGTTCGCGGGTGGCGCCAAGCTGGTACTGCTTGGAGAGACCCTCCGCGCGAAGAGCAACCGTCATGTAGTCCTTGTCTTCCTTGATGGCATCCGAACCGGGATTGCGGCCGGTGCCGATGGCCGCGCGATCTGCGACAGCACGGACACGATCCGGCGGGTGGAACTGCCGAGAGGGCCGGACACCTGCAGGTCGGCCAGCCGCCGCCGGCCTTCGCGATCGGTTTCCGGATGGCTCAGATAGAGGTTGACGAAATCGGCGAACTGGTCGGCGGTGCGGGCGAACCGGCTGGCCCCGAGCTCCGCCACCGGCCGGTAGTGATCGAACTGCATGCAGAAATCGAATGCCGGCATCCCGAACACCGGCGGGCTCGCCACATCGAACGCGGCGTTGATCACCGGCTTGTCCTGGACCGCGAAGTCCAGCGACATGGTGGAGCCGAAGTTGATATTGAGGTCAGAGTGGCGCGTCAGGTTGGTGAGGAACGTGATGTCCTCGGCCGGCGGCAGGACGTGATCCCACCCCTTCTGCGTCCCGCTCCATCCGGGGTGCGCATAAATCAATTCCGGGAAGTCCCGGCGCACGCCGTCAAAGCGGCTGCCGTCGTCCACTGGCGCCGGTCGGAGCACCACTTGCGGATTCCCCGCGATCCGCCCCGAGCGGATGAACTCCATCAGGATCCTGACCTGGTCCTGATCTTCCGGGCCGTTGTCCACGTTGTTGCCGGAAAAACAGATCAGCTTCCGCGACGGGTCGGCCTTGATGCGGCTGAAGAACGCCTCACGCGGCCAGTGGAGGCTCTCGTCGGCATACGAGTCGAACTGCGGTGTGCCGACGACGTGAATGCGCTCGGGTCCGACATCGGGGTAGTAGCGGAGCAGCTCGTCCCGCATCAGGTCGCTCCACACCAGATAGTGATCGAACGGCGCCGCAATCCGCCCCTTGCTGGTCATGTTGTCCCAGCTGAAAATGAAGCTCGCGGTCGGAATGCCGCAGCGCCGGGCCGCCAGGACCGGCGGCAGAATAATCGGCGGCCGCTGGTGAGAGCAGAACAACACCGACGGCCGGATCCGTTCGAACAACTTCTGCCAATGATCAACCGCCGGCATCCGGTCGACCGCCGCCTGGTGCCAGCGATCGATCCTGCCGATCCGCGCCGGCGAGGCGGCGACCCGTCCGAACAGCCGCGCGGCGCGATCGGCCGAGCGCGTGCGCCACGACCCTTTCGCCGGCACCCGCTCGAGGTGATAGCGCATCGCTTTGGTGCCGACCCAGTTCATCTGCGCGTAGGACAGGGAGTAGCGCAAGGTGAACGACAGCGGCGTTTCGCGATAGGTCGAGAAATTGTGCCAGTCCACCCGCCCGCGGGTGCGGGGCCGGTACTCCGGCAGCCGCTCCGTCGGGATCTGATGGACGACATGCACGTCGCCGAGCTCCGACAGCTGCGGCAGGAATCGCCCCAGCACGAAGTTCCGTACGCCAACGCCATCCGGGACGAGAACAACAGAATTCATAGAGCCACTTCAGTAAGTCAGCCGTTTTTCGATCCGCAGATCCACTTCTTTCAGACGCTGCGCGATGCGCGGCCCGGCTTTTCCGTCGCCGTAGAGCGGGCTCGTGGTGAATCGGCCGTTGTCGATTTGCCGGCGCACCGCGGCGCCGATCTCCTCGCGGTCGTAGCCCGCGTCGACGACATTGCCTCCGCGATCGCGTCCGAGCTGCCGCGACCCGATGTTGACGACCGGCACGCCGAGATACGAGCACTCGCGGATGCCCACGCTGGAGTTCCCGACCAGGCACTGGCTGTTGTGCAGCAGCCGCAGGAAATCGAGCGGTGCCATGTTCTTGAAGAAGTGGATGTTCTTCGGGTCGCGCTCCTCGCGGAAGGTTCGAATGCCGCTCGACGTCCCGTCGGCGCCGGCATCGACGTTCGGCCAGAACCACAACGCCGCCATGCCGAGGTCCTTGACCACCTCCAGCGTCTCCGTGACGTGACGGCGGGCCTGTTCGTGCTCGGTCGTCACCGGATGCTGCATGACCACGAGGTAGCCGCCGGACAGGTCCGCGCGGGAACCGACCCCGCCGTATTTCTCGAACACGTCGAAATCGAGCGCCGGCTCCTCGAGCATCGTGGCGGCCAGATCGATCGACGGACAACCGGTGATGAAGACCATCTCGGGATCCTCGCCCATGCGGATCACCCGCTCCGCCGCCTTGGCCGTGGACACCAGGTGCACATCGGCCAGCTTGGTGACCGCGTGCCGGACCTTCTCGTCGATTGAGCCGGTGATCTCTCCGCCCTGGATGTGGGCGACCGGGATGTTCATGTAGGCGGCGGCGACGGCCGTCGACAGCGTCTCGTAGCGATCCGCCACGGTGACCACGACGTCCGGCCGGAGATTGTCCAACACCGTCGCGAGCTCGAGCAGCCCGAGGCCGGTCGACTTGGCCATCATCGTCGGATTCGTGCCCTCGAGAACGCTGTAGACCTTCGCCGCGATCTCGAAGCCGTCGCGCTCGATGTAGTCCACCGCGCTGCCATACCGATCGAGCAGCGCGGAAGCCGCCACGACCAGCTGCAGTTCGAGGCAGGGGTCGTCGTTGATCGCGCGCAGGGCGGTCTGAACGCGCGAATAGCTCGGCCGCGCCGTGACCACGACGCAGACTTTGCGGCGCTTCACAGGCGGGGTTCCAAATCGGTGGCGCGGAGCACCGTGTCCGCTTCGATTCGCCGGCGCAGCCGCGCGCCAACCACGGTCGGGAGCGACACCGCTGGAATCCCCGTCCCGGGTTTCTTGACGGTCAGATGCTCGGCCCGCAGGATCGTGCCGGCGTCGAGTGCGGTCCGCAACACCACGCTCTTGGTAAACAGCGCGCGCAGCGGCGCGACCTTCTCGGCCGCGCGGTTCTTGTCGACGGGGTGGGCGGTCATCTGCTCTATGAACCTGATTCCTTCCATCAACTGCCGCAATTCGGTGGTGGTGACGGACGCACTGACATCCGGGCCGAACATTTCACGGCTCATCGTGACGTGCACCTCGAGCATCGCCGCACCCAGCGTGGCCGCGGCGAGTGACGGATAAATCGTGCCCGAGTGATCCGAGAGACCCACCGGACCGTCGTAGCGCTCGCGAAATTCCTCGAGCAGGTTCAAGCCGATGTCCTCGGGACCGCACGGATAAGAGGTCGTGCACTGCAGGACCGTCAACGCGCACCCGCTGCGCTTCACCTGCGCCACGGCGTCGTCGATCTCCGCCCAGGGACTGAGTCCGGTCGAGAGCAGAATCGGCAGCCGCGTCGCCATCATCCGATCGAGCAGCGGCCGGTTGCTCACTTCTCCCGAGGCCACTTTCCACGCCGGCACGCCCAGGCGAAGCAGCAGCTCCAGCGCTTCCTCGGAAAACGGCGAGCTGAGGAAAAGGAGGCCACGCTCGTCAGCGTGCTGTTTCAATCCGCCCCACTGGGGCTCGGTGAATTCCATGCGCTTCCAGTAAGCGCGCCGATCCGCGTCCTGTTTGCTGAACGGCACCCGCCAGGTTTCCTCGGCCGTGCCTTCGGCGGTCGCCATATGGGTCTGGAACTTGACGGCGTCAGCCCCCGCGCTCGCGATCGCGTCGATGAAGGCATGCGCGAATCCCAGGCTGCCGTCGTGCGCCTGTGCGACTTCGCCGACCACCAGGACCCGTCGCGCGGACGCCGGAGCCTGGCCGAGCGCGACGAATCCGTCAGACGATGTCGGCAAACGCCTTCTCCATGCGCCGGAAGTAGTACGCGCCGGACACGAACACCAGCACCGACGTCAGCGACGACACCGCGATCATCGCGCCCGGCACCGTGTTGGTACCAAGAAGCGCCCATCGCACGCCCTCGACGACGCCGACCATCGGGTTGAGCCCGTAGACCGTGCGCCACGGCTCGGTCAGCAGGCTGCTCGGATACGCAATCGGGGTCGCGAACAGCCAGAACTGAGTGATGAACGGGACGACGTAGCGCACGTCCCTGAAGCGCACGTTCAACGCCGACAGCCACAGCCCGACGCCGAGCGAGGTGATCAGCGCCAACACCAGGAATGCCGGCAGCCACAGGATGTTGCCGGACGGAGCCATCCCGTAGAACGCCATCATCCCGATCAGCACGACGAACGCGAGAAAGAAGTCGATCACGCCGCCGAGCACGCTCGCGGCGGGAATCATCAACCGTGGGAAGTAGACCTTCTGGATCAGGTTGGCGCTGCCCACCAGGCTGTTCGACGACTGGGTCAGGCCGTTCGCGAAGAACGTCCAGGGCACCAGACCGGCGAAGCTGAAGAGCGGATACGGGATGCCGTCGGACGGCATCTTCGAGAGATGACCGAAGAACAGGCTGAAGACCACCATCGTGAGGAACGGCTGGATGATCGCCCAGCCGGCGCCGAGCACGGTCTGCTTGTACCTGACGATCACATCCCGCCAGGTGAGGAAGTACAACAGCTCGCGAAACCGCCAGATCTCGCCGAGATTGAGCGACACCCAGCCTGAGGCCGGCTCGAGCCGCGTGATTGGAAGCGTCCGCGTCGGCGGATGTACATGCATATCGTTTGGGCGGCTCAATTCCGCGGGAATGTCCATCGGGACCTCGTGGATGATTTCTTCGGTCATCGGCCGCTAGCCCCGCTGTCCGGGTGTCCGGGCTTCGGCCGGGAAGGTCGCCGAACGAGCCACCAGGCTCCCTCGCCGGTCATCCCCGCTGGCGGGTGGGCGGGCGTTGCCCGACACGTCAGTCGACGGACGGGGCGCCGGCTTGATCTGTTGCGGACTTCTCCGCTCAGGCGCATTCGCGGTCGCCGGCGCGGCTTTCGTGTGGTAGGCGCCATATTCCTGGCGGTAGTAATCGGCGTAGTAGAACGAGTTCCGCTTGAAGTTGACCTTGTTGAGGACGGCTCCAAGAAAACGCGCCTCGGCATGGTCGAGCTGATCGAGCGCAATCTTCGCCGCCGGAACGGTCGACTCCTCCGCGGCGACGACAAACAACACGCCGGCCGCCACGTGGGCCAGCAGCGACGCGTCGGTGACCGCGAGGACCGGCGGCGAATCGATCAACACCCAATCGAAGAACTCCGACAGCCCGGTGATGAAGCGCGTAAACCGATCCGAACACAGCAGCTCCGACGGATTGGGCGGAATCGCGCCCGAGGGCATCAGCCACAGCCCTGGAACCGACGTCCTGACGATCGCCTCGCTCGGGGTCGCACGGCCGGCAATGAATTCCGACAGGCCTGGCGACTGGGCATTCTCGGGAAACAGCGTGTGGACGCGAGGCCGCCGCATGTCCGCGTCGAGCAGCAGCACCCGCGGACCGGTCTGGGCGATCGACATCGCCAGGTTGGTGGCGACGAGCGTCTTGCCTTCGCCGGGCCCGGTGCTGGTGATCAAGATGTTCCGGATCGGTTCGCCTCGCGCCGAGAACAGGACGTTCGTCCGGACCGAACGAAACGCCTCCTGAAGCGCTTCGGGCGCGTTGGCGTTGATGAGCGGCGGCTCGTTCGCGTGGTGCTTCCGCTCGTTGACGAGCGGCACCAGGCCCAGGCAAGTGAGCCCCAGCGCGTTCGTCAGCTGCTCGGGCGACGTAATGCCCTTGTCCATGTATTCGGCGAAGAACGCCGCGCACAGCGCCAGCAACGTCCCGCCGAAAAGCGCCATGAGCAGATTGCGGCGCGGATTCGGGCTGACCGGCGTATGCGGCACACTGGCCGGGTCGACAATCCTGATGTTGCTCGCCACCAGGCCGGTCGTGACGCCCGTTTCCTTGGTCCGCTGCAGCAGGGTCGCGAAGATTTCCTGGTCGGTGGATGCGGCCCGCGCGAGGGTGTCGTACTCGGCACGCTTGCCGCTCGACGCGGTCGCGTCGCGCTTTTGCAGCTCGACCGCCTGGATCAGGTTGGCTTCCTGCTGCCGCGCCGCCATGTAGTCGTTCCGGAGCCTGTCGATGACGCTCGCCATCTGGGCATCCAGCCTGACCTTGCTGGTGTCGATCGACAGCCGCAGTCGCACCCGGTCCGGGTGGCGCTCGCCAAATTTCTGCGCCAGCTGCGCGTCCTGCTGCTCCAGAGTGGAGATTTCCTTCTTGAGCCCCTGGATGGCGGTATCCGCCTGCACGATCTGGAGACTGTCGAGGGCGGTCCGGTTGCCTTTGAGCGCCTGGACCTGGTTGAACAGGGTCTCCTTCTGAATCCGGTCGGTGCGCGCGTTCAAGAGCGCCGCGTTCAATCCTTCGAGACGACGGAGCACCAGGTCGGTGCCTTCCCCTCCGGAGGCATCCGGCCGCTGTTCCCGGTACTTCTGCAGCGTCTCCTGGCTCACGCGGAGCTGCTTGCGATTCTCCTCGAGCTGCTTGGCCAGCCAGTCGGCCGACTCCTTCGCGACGGTCGACTTGAACTCACGGTTCTGAACGATGTATGCCTCGGTCAGGCCGTTGGCGACCGCCGCGGCCAGCTTCGGGTCCGCCGACTTGAACGCGACGTCAACCAGCCGGCTGCTCCCCACCTCTCTGACCTCGACGTGCTCCAGAAACGCGTTGATCGCCGGGCTCTGTTCGGCTTTTTCCTTGAATCCGAGCGACTCGTCCGGGTCGGGCCCTTCCGGCTTGGTCAGTGCCCCGCGCGAGTAGTTCGGTGACTTGGCGAACTTCTTGGGGATCGCGGCGAAAAAATTCCGGACCATCTCGAGTTTCGCGTCGAGATACGAGAGCTGTTCCGGTTCGCCACCGCCGAATTCGGGGTGCTGCCAGAGCCCGAGCGCTTCGATGGTGCGGCTCGCGAGCGCGCGGCTCTGCAGAATCCGGCGCTGCGTTTCCTGATAGTCACGCGACTCATCAGCCCGGTCGGTCTTCTCGTCGTCGGCAAACACGATCACCCGGGGGCGCTCGACCTCGATCATCAACTGGGCCCGCGCCTCGTACACCGGCATGGCGCGGATGGTCACCACTGCGGTCAAAGCCACAACCAGAGCCAGCGTGCCGAGCGCCGTCCACCGGCGCTTTGACAAGACCCGCAAGTAATGGAGCAGATGCGGGGACGCGGTGGCCTCGGCACGTCCGCGATCGTCGCGGTTGCCGTCTCGCCGACCCGTACGGTCACCGATGTTGGACATTAGAAATACCTTTCAGGCACCACAAGTGTGTCGCCGGGACGAACGACGTCGCTCAGCTTCACCTTGATTTCCTTCTTGTCGCCGCCGACGATCCGAACCACCCGCACCCGGTTCAGGGCGCCGCGATCGGTCACGCCCCCGGCCAGCGACAGGGCCTGCATGACCGTGGTGTCGGACCGGACCACATACTGCCCCGGGCTCCGGACCTGCCCGAACACGAAGACGCCCTCGGCGCGCGGGACGAAGATGGTATCGCCGCCGCGAAGCATCACGTTGTTCGACAAGTCGCCCTTCTGCAACGCCGTCAAGTCGACGTGGAGCACCTCGGCGTCCTTCGCTTCCGACGGCAGCACCGGCCGCCCGCGGGTGGCTTCGCTGTTCGAGCGGACGATGAGCACCTCGCGGGCGGCCTCATTGGTCGTTGACCCGGCCAGCGCCAGCGCCTCGATCAGCGTCGTCTCGCCCCGCATCGGGTAGCTGCCGGCGGTGCGGACTTCACCAACGATGAAGACGCGCTGGCTGACGTAGGACTCGACCACGACCGTCAGCTGCGGATCGTTGAAGATGCCGTCGCGCAGCCGTTTTTTCAGTTCCGCCTCGACGTCGCGCGTGGTCTTTCCCGCCGCCTGCACTTTGCCGATCAGCGGAAACGTGAACGAGCCATCCGGTTCGATCGGGAACTTGCCCGACATGTCCAGCTGATCCCAGACCGTGATGGCGATGATGTCCCGCGGCCCCAGCACGTAGTCCGGCGATTGCGCAGACGCGAGCCGCGGCAGGGCGAGCGCCGCCACCAGACACAGTGCGGCGGGCCACCGCGGCCGCGCGCGCACGTCCCGGCGGAAGCCGGCGGCGTTCGAATTCTTCGCGCTATTACTGGGCATCACCAAATCCGATTCATTCATCCGTGTCATCGAAACGAGTAACTCATGGTCGTCATGAAACGAACGTTCTGGTAATCGCCGTTCGAACGCCCGGATGCGCGCGACGCGTGCTCCCCGCGCACTCCCACGCGGAGACCGCGCGAGAAATAGAAACCCAGACCGGCGTTGTACGTCCGCACGAACTCCGGCCCGCTGAAGGTGGCCGCGTCGGGGGTCGCCGAGTTATTGCCATAGTCGAGCCGGAGTCCGGTGGCCCCCGCCTGTGCGTCCCACCGCTGGGAAATTCGGTGGGTAACCGAGCCGCCGACGCCAGTTTGGACGAAATAGTTCTCCACTC
>JBDTSX010000004.1:0-20318 GCA_039930925.1 Acidobacteriota bacterium
GGTCGAGGCCCGGTGCCCGGAACCGACACGTTTCACTGGCAAAAGCCCAGGGTGGGAACGCACCGACCTCCGGCCGCATCCAATTCCCCAGCCGCACCCAATCCAATGTGTCCGGCAGCCCGTAGATACGGTCGAGGCTCATCGCGAGCCCGAGACGGGGACTCGTCAGCGCTCTCTTGTCCGCTTCACGAGTTCCGCCGATCAATTGTTCAGAGGAGTTGTCAAGTGAAACTGTCTGTTTTCGTTCTCGCTGGATCGCTGCTGCTTCCGGCCGCCGGGGCCTTCGCGCAGGGGATCAACGACGCCCAGATCGCCGCCATCGTCGTCACCGCCAACCAGGTCGATATCGACGCCGGGAAGCTCGCCAAGGCTACGTCGAAGAACGCCGAGGTGACCAAGTTCGCACAGTTGATGATTACCGATCACACCGGTGTCAATAAGTCGGCGACCGACCTCGTCACCAAGCTCAAGGTCACGCCGGAGGACAACCCGACCGCGCAGAGCCTCAAAGACGGCGGCGAGAAGAACGTCACCGCGCTGAAGGCCCTCAAGGGCGCCGCGTTCGACAAGGCCTACGTCGATCACGAAGTGGCGTATCACCAGGCCGTGCTCGATGCCGTGGACAAGACGCTGATCCCCGGCGCGTCCAACGCCGACCTGAAGGCGTTGCTCGTCAAGGTGCGGCCCGCGTTTGTCGCGCACCTCGAACATGCCAAGCACCTGCAGTCGATGATGAGCAAGTAGGTGGACGGAGCTCCGGTGCGGATGAACCGGTCCTCTCAGTCGCCTGCGCGGTTCGCCGCGGCACTCGGCCTGCTGATGTGCAGCATGGCCGTGGCCGCGGCGGCGGCGCCGAAACCGAAGACCCACACGGTCACGATTGACGGCACGCGCTTTCAGACCGCCGATCTGAGCGTCGCGCGCGGCGACATCGTCGTCTGGGTCAACCAGGATCCGTTCCCGCACACGGTCACGTCGAAAGCCGGCGGGTTCGATTCACAGACCATCGACGCCGGCAAGTCGTGGAAATACACCGCCGTGAAGAGGGGGGAGTTTCCCTACGTGTGCAACTTCCATCCGATGATGTCCGGGACGCTGCGAGTGAAATGACCGCAGATCTCCGCTGACCTCAAACGATGATCCCCTTCCGGACCGCATAGAGGACGATCTCGGCGGTGTTGTGAAGGCCGAGTTTCTGCATCAGGTTGGCGCGATGGGTCTCGACCGTGGAGAGCCCGAGGTCGAGCAGTGCCGCCACTTCCTTGTTCGACCGCCCTTCGGCCAGAAGCTGCAGCACCTCTTTTTCCCGATCGGTCAGCAGGTGGAACGAATCGGTCAGGCCCCGGGTCTGGAGATTCCGCACGTAGTCCTCGACCAGGACGGCGGTGACCGCCGGGCTGAAGTATCGCTTCCCCGCCGCGACGGCTCGTACTGCGGGCAGCAGATCTTCATCCGTGGCGCTCTTCAACAGGTACGCCCGCGCGCCGGCCGCGAGCGCCCGGATGATGTAGGACTCGTCGGAATGCATGCTCAGCATGATCACGCCGGGCCGCACGGTCAGCTTCTGCACTCTGGCCGCCACCTCGATGCCATTGAGCTTCGGCATGCCGACGTCGAGGATCAGGGTATCGGGCCGATGCTCCTCGCAGAGGCGCAAGGCCTCCAGGCCGTCGGCCGCTTCAGCGACGACCGTGATGCCCGCATCCTCGAGCAGGCTTCTCAGGCCGCGGCGCACGATGGCGTGGTCGTCAGCCAGCAGCGCGCGCAAGCGGCACCTCGCTGGCGGGCACGGGAAGCGGCAGGCTGATCGCCAGCAGCGTGCCCCGGTTCGGCGCGCGGCCGAGTATCACCGTGCCGTGAAGCTCGTGGACCCGCTCCTCGATGCCGCGGAGCCCAAGACCGTGCCGACGGCGGGCCGGGTCGAGCCCGACGCCGTCATCGGCAAGCGACACGTGCACCTGATCCGCTTCCCCGGAGACGGTGACGCTCACGTGGGTCGCCTGCGAGTGGCGGACGCAATTGGTCAACCCCTCCTGCACGGCTCGGTAGACACAGGTCCGATGCCGTTCAGGCACCGCCTCGAACTCCCCCGTCATCGTCAGCTGGACCGCCACGCCGCAACGGCTGGTGAAGTCACGCACGTGCCATTCGAGCGCCGCCTGGAGACCGATGTCGTCCAGCATGCTCGGCCTGAGGCCGAGGGCGAGATCACGCACGGTATGGAACAGGCCGTCCACCAGTTTCCGGCCCTCGATCACAGCGGCGGCCACTCGCTCGTCGCCCGGGCCCCGCATCCGCTCGATCCGCCCGAACTCCATGCGAAGCGCCGTCAGCACCTGGGCCACGTGGTCGTGCAGCTCGCGGGAAAGGTTCTTGCGCTCTTCTTCCTGGGTCGCCACCAGCCGCTGCGACAGCTCGCGCATCTGGCGCTCGGCTTCCTGGGCAATCGAGCGCTGCTCGTCAGACCGTTGTTCGAGGACGCGCAGCCGGAAGACCGCACCGAGCGCGACCGCCAGCCCGAGCAGGACGCTCTGCCAGAGCAGCCTTTGCAGGTCTGAGCGAAAGGCAGCATGGCGCCGCGCCACTTCGGCGCGCTGGGCGACGACGTTGGCATTGTTCAGCGCCTCGATCTCCTGGGCAATCGCCAGCACGGCTTCACGACGCGGCACCACCTCGCGCCTGAGGAAGCCGGCGCTGCGAAGGATTTTTTCGGTGGGGGTCCAGTCGAAGAGCGGATCGAACGTCTCCCAGTAGTCGTCGAGGTGGGTCTGCAGGTTGAGGATGCGGCCTTCGTCGACGTTGGCCAGCGCGTGAAGCTCCGCGACGGTGGACATGTTGCTCTGCCGGAACTCCGCGAGGCGCTCGCGGTACTCCGGCGCGCGCTCGCGTTCGACGTCGAGCAGGTAGTCGCGCACGAAAATGCCCGAGAGGTGCACGTCGGAGCGCAGCCGGCGCAGCTTGGCATCCACGTTGCGATGGTAGGTGTTGAGCTGGTCGAGCTCGTTGTAGATGTCCTGGGCCCGTCGAGACGCGGCCAGCATCGACAGCACCACCAGCAGGAGGAGACTTCCCAAGCCCAGCGCCGCCACCGGCCACGTTTTGAACCGCATCACACCTCCAGACCTGTTCACCACTGTAGTCCGCCGGCCGGTCGCGCGGAATCCTGCAAACGGGGGAGATGACCGTGGAATGGATCAGCTCAGCGTTGTGCTTGAAAGGCGGGGTTACAGACCGCGGTGATGAATTCGCGCACCGCGACATGGTCGGCCAGCCGATACCGGGCGCAGCTCGGCCCGGAGCCCACCACAATCGTGACACTCGACGGCGGCAGGGCGGCGAACATGTCCTCGTCGGTCAAGTCGTCGCCAATCGCGAGAATCGCTCCACCGAGGCCAGCCGTGGCGATCCGGTCGGCGACCAGGGCCTTGCTGATGCCGCGTTGCCGGACTTCGATCACCATCTTTCCCTCGAGCACTTCGAGAGGCTGATCTCGAATCGCATTGACGAGCTGTTCCCGAAGCGCGTGCGCCTGCGCCGGTCCGAACCGATCGCCCGCTGTGCGGTAATGCCAGGCGATCGACGCACTCTTCAGCTCGACGAACGATCCTGGAGTGGCTCGCGTGAACTGCTGAATGATCGGATCCACGCGGCACGCCCAGTGCGGCTGTACCGGCGCCGCGGCCTGCCACGCGTCGCCAGGCCGCGACCGATGCCAGAATCCGTGTTCGGCCCACAGGTCCACGACGAGCTCGCCAAACCAGCGGTCCACGATCTCGCGCGGCCGACCGGTGACGATGTGGACGTGCGTCGCGGCACGGGCGGCGAGTCGAGCGATGAGCGTGTAGACGTCCGGGCCAGGTTCAGCCAGCTCAGGTGCATTGGCGATCGGCACGAGCGTGCCGTCGTAATCGAGCAGCACCGTCAACACGGCCTGGTCGGCAAGACGCCGCGCGAGCTCCGACGCGGAGAAGTCGGGTTCTGTGTTCACGATGTCTTGGACTGCACGGTCGAGCTCGCTGGCAATCGTGCCGTCCACGCTGCCGATCGCCCTCCTGTCTTGACCGGACGTCTTCTCCCCCCTTGACCGAATGGTATCGCGGCTTGAAGCACCCTACCCTGACCGAGGAGGGAATTTCATGTCAGCCGAGAGACGCCTGGTCATCGCATCCAATCGCCTGCCCTTCTGCGTTCAGCAGGACGCCTCCGAGCTGACGCTGCGGAGCACCTCTGGCGGGCTCGCCAGCGCACTCGGAGCGGTGCACGAGCGCGGGAGCAATGTGTGGGTCGGGTGGCCCGGTGACTGTTCGTCGCTCGACGAGGGAGAGCGGGCGCACCTGTCGCGGCAACTCGACAGCCGTCGTGTCGTGCCAGTCGACCTGACGACCGACGAGCTCGCGGAGTATTACGACGGTGTCTGCAACAGCGTGCTCTGGCCGGTCTTCCACTACATGATCGATCGGCTTCCGGTGACGCTGCCGGATTTTCGCGCGTATCGCGCGATCAACGAGCGGTTCGCCGACGCGATCGCGGCGACCTACAGACCAGGTGACATCGTCTGGATTCACGACTACCACCTGCTGCTGGCCCCGGCCATGGTCCGGGCGCACGTCCCCGACGCCCAAATCGGGTTCTTTTTCCACACCCCTTTTCCGGCTCCCGAGGTGTTCCGGGTCCTGCCATGGAGCCTCGAGCTTCTCGACGGAGTACTCGGCGCATCGCTGGTCGGCTTCCAGACCGAGCGCGACGCCGAGAATTTCGCCGCGACGATGCGGCTGCTGACCGATTACGGCGTTGACGAGACCAGCATCGTTGCGGACCGCCGCACGATCCGTTTCGGCGCGTATCCGATCGGCATCGATCCGATGCGATTGGAGCCGGCGGCCCAGGCGCTCCCGTCCGAGGGTGCCAGCGTGCTCGACGCCGTCGGTCGCGGGAGGCGGCTGTTACTCGGTATCGATCGCCTCGACTACACCAAGGGCATTTCCCGCCGCCTCGCCGCGTTCGAACTGCTTCTGGAGAAGGAACCGCGGCTCCGGGGACAGATCGAGCTTCTGCAGGTGGCCGTGCCGTCACGCTGCGAGCTGCCGTCGTACAGCGAGTATCGCCACGATGTCGAGCGGCGCGTCGAGGCCATCAACGCGCAATTCGGCACGGCGGAGTGGACCCCGATCCACTATGCGGCGGAATCGATTCCCCCCAGCCAGCTCTGCGCGCTCTACCGCGCTGCCGACGTCATGCTCGTGACGTCGCTCCGCGACGGCATGAACCTCGTGGCCAAAGAATTCGTGTCATCGAGGGCGGATGAAGACGGCGTGCTGATCCTCAGCGAACTGGCCGGCGCATGCGAAGAACTGACGGACGCGGTGCTGATCAATCCCTACTCCATCGAGGCACTGGCCGACGCCATCGCCTCGGCCCTCGCCTTCGATCGGGACGAGCGCCGCCGCCGGATGCGATCGCTGCGCGCGCGGGTTGCCGCCCGGCCGGTGCAGCGCTGGGTGGCCCGCTTCGTCGGCGATCTGGCCGCGGCCGGCGCGCCATCCCTTCCGCCGCGCTGCGAGGTCAGAAACATCCTGCGTGATCGCGCCTGCAGCGACACACCGCTGTCGCTCGCGTTCGTGTACGAGGAGGCGCTGATCGATCAGACGGCGCCGGGCGGGCCGCTCAATCCGGATCCCGAGCTGCTCCACCTGCTCGGCCAGGTGTCGACGCGGATGCGGGCGGACGTGCACGTCATCAGCAGACTGGACCGCGCTTCGCTCGGGCGCTGGTTCGATACCGTGCCGGTGACGATGTGGGGTGAGGACGGGCTGTGGTGCCGGGAGCCGGACGAGCGCCGCTGGCGGCGCAGCGGTGCCGTCGAGACCGAATGGATGACCGACGTGCGAGGGTTCCTCGATCACTTCACGACGCGGACGCCGGGTGCGTTCGTCGAAGAACGCGCGACCGGCCTCGCCTGGCACTTCGGACGTGCCGACCGCGTCACCGGCCGCCTTCACGCGCAGGAGCTCTTCGGACTGCTGCGCGATGCCCGCGAGGCGATGGGTTTCGTCGTCCGTCTCGCGCCACAGTCCATCGAGCTCGGTTCCGCGGCCCTCTCACGGGCCAGCGCGATCCAGAGAGTGATCGAACGGGATTCGGCGGGGATCGGCCGGCTGGTGGTGTTCGAATCGGCGGGATCGGCGAGTAGAGTGCGGGATGTGCTGCGTCCCTCCGATCGCCTGGTCAGCGTCGGCGCGTCCCGCGGGGGTGCGGTCACGACACTGCCGGACAGCCGCGCGGTGCGGGATGTGCTGCAGCGAATTGTGCGATCGGCTCCGGCGACCCGGCGGACGTTCCCGTTCTTCACGGCCCGGCGACGTCTTGTCGTGAATCCGCACGACGGCGCGGCAAGCCACATGCTGCGGGCGTCGGTGTCGGATCGCGCGACGACGGGCTGATGCTCCACCGCGCTCTTCAGGCGCGCCCACCGTGCTGGAATGTGGATTGACGGCCCTCGCCGCGCGCTCGCTCCATCTTCTCGACGAGCGCGGACGGAGGTGGCGACCCGTCCGCGTCACTCGCAGCGGAGGACGACCTTGGGCTCGGCGCGCGCCGCGCGGCATGCAGGCACCGCGCAGGCCACCAGTGCGGCGAGCCGCAGCACGACCGGCACCGTGACCGGGAACCCGGCGGCTTCGCCGCCGGGCCCGGCCTGCAGGCGTTCGAGCAGCTGTCGCTGGAAGAGCGCTCGTCGGCGTTACCTGACCGGGCGCTGTCCGGATCGATCGGAGACGATCGTCACTTCCATGTCACCCGCGAGGCTGACAATTCTCTGGACCAGGCCGCGGCGGACCAGGTGAAAGCCACTCTTCTTCTCGCGCATGACGAACATCTGCGTGACCTTGTTGGTCCGGGCGAACTCGACCAGCGCCCGCGCCACATCACTGCCGACCAGCGTGCGCGTGTCGATGTGGAGACCCCGCGCGAAGTTGAGGTGCCGCTCGGTGTTCTTGCGCTCCTCCGGCGTCAGGTGTCGCAGGTCGGGGGTGTCGGAGACGAAGACCGCCAGGCAGTCCGCCTGCAGGTAGTCGGCGACGCGGCGGCCGCGCCGGATCAGCGCGGCGCTCGCGGGATCCGGAGTGATCAGGATCAGCAGCCGCTCGTCGCGTGCGGGCGCCGCCGAGGCTCCGGTCCCGGAATCGACCGGCATCTCTCGGCTCTCGGCGGCATGCGCCGTCTGGCGCATCGCCAGCTCCCGCAGCGCCACCAGGGTCGGTTCCCTGAACACATTCTGGAGCGCCGCACGCGCCCGGTCAGGCGGATACACGACGCCGCGCTTCAGGCGGTTCAGCAGCGCCCGCGGGGTCAGGTCCACCATCACGATCTCGTCCGCTTGCGCGAGCACCCAGTCCGGCACGGTGTCGCGCACACGCACGTTCGTGGTCTGCCAGATCTGATCGTTGAGGCTCTCGAGATGCTGCACGTTCATCGTCGTCAAGACATCGATGCCGGCATCGAGCAAGACGCGGACGTCCTCCCACCGCCGCGGGCGCGCGGAGAAGGGCGCGTTGGGATGCGCGAACTCGTCGGCGACGGCGACCTGCGGCCGGCGCTGCACGATCGCGTCGGTGTCCATCTCCTCGAAGCGCGAGCCCTGATGCTCGACGACCCGCCGAGGCACGACGTCCAGCCCCTCCGTCAGCGCGATCGTTTCGGCCCGGCCGTGAGGCTCGAAGTAGCCAATCACGACGTCAATCCCATGTTTCTTGAGATCCTGCGCTTCGCTCAGCATCTGGTAGGTCTTGCCGACCCCCGCGGCATAGCCGAGAAACAGCTTGAGGCGGCCGCGCATGGGGGCGTCGCTCACGATCAATGCGGGAACACGCGCACGTCCATCCCCTCGGCCTGTTCGATCAACCGATCGAGCAGGCCGCCGGTGAGGCGTGCGCGCCACGTCGGCCGGAGATTGTGGCCGACGAAGAGTTGGGTGACGCCGTGAAACCGCGCGTACTCGAGGATCGAGCCGATCGGATCCTGGGCGTCGAGGATGCTGATGCGCGCATGCGCGGCGCGTGCGAGCCGGACGTTACGCGCCAGGGCCAGACGATCCGGGAGCGTCAGGTTCGCCTGCCGCACGTAGACGGCGAACAACTCGCCGTGGAACCGCTCGGCGTTGCGCCGCCCGCTGGCGAGCATGGCGGCCGCATTCGCGCGCGGGGTCATGCACACGAGGATACGCTCCTGCGTGCCCCAGGTGGGCAACACGCCGTGAAGCCGCAGGTAGGCTTCGAGCTGATGGTCGACCACATCCGCGGTCAGGAGCAGCGCGCGCTGCCGGAGCAGCGAGAGCTGCTGGGCGCGCGAGGGGGTGTCGGCGGCCGGTGGCGCGTCCACGACGACCACTTCGTCGGCGCGGGTGACGAACCCCTGCGGGACAGCCTGATCCGGCGCATCGCCCGTCACGGTCCGCACGAACGGCTGCTGTTCCTCGATATAGGCGAGATTGATCGACGTGAGGACGGTGATGCCCGCCGCGAGCAGCTCCTCGACGTCCTCGCAGCGCCGGCGGTTGCGGCTGCCGCTCGGATTGTCGTAGGCCAGGCCGTCCACGAGACAGATCTGAGGGCGGCGAGCCAGCACCGATTCGACGTCCAGCACCGGGACGCCTTCGACCGTCCGCGTCGGAATGACCGGGAGGTCCCGTGCCGCCTCCGTCGCCTCCGGATCCATGTCGGGCTGCATCGCGGCCACGACGACGTCCTGGCCCCGGTCGTGACGCCGTCGCCCTTCATCGAACATCCGGAACGATTTGCCGACGCCGGAGGCGTAGCCGAGGAACACTTTCAACGCGCCGCGTCCGGCCTGGCGCGCGCCGTGTAGCAGCGCGTCGCCCTCGGGTCGTGGCAAATGATCGTCGACGGGCATACCGCTGGGACTCTTCCGTGATTTCCGCCGCCCACAGGCGCAGCGGGGCGCGGCGATTGAAGTGCCGGCGCGTCAATGCTCCCCATTGTCCTTCAGAATGCCGCCGCCGGCCACGTCGCGACGATTCAACAGGCAATCGGCTCTCCTGTCGCTCCTTCAATCGCGGAATGGGTGGCTGCGCATCCAGGCGGACGATCGACAGGAGCTGAGCGTCACAAGGATCATGATTCTGCAGACGCTCCGAACGGCGTGAGCCCGCAATCGTGGCGATTTCGCCTATCTGGATGGTGAACCGTCCGCTGCACTGGGAATGGAACCAGGTCAACACGATACCGAGCGGCCATGTCGCGGCGGCCCTGGCGGTCGCGCTGATGATGCTTTCCGCGGACGCGACCATCGGCCTGCTGTTCCTCGCGACGGCGGCGGCGATTGCCGCGGCGACGGTGGTGGGGCGCTATCACTACACGGTGGACACGGTGGCTGGCGCCGCCGTCGCGCTGGCGAGCTGGTTCTGTTTCGGCCGATAGGCGGCCCCGGCCTTGAACGTCCCGCCATCTGCGGTCCCCTGCCGAATGCGTGCCGAATCGGCGCGGCGCTGCTGGGCCGGCGGCATCTGTTAAGATTTGCGAGAGGAATGACCAACATCACCCATCGGCTGGGACTCGTCGAGCCGCGCGTCAGGCCGGTCCTCGATCCGCAGTTCCGCCCCGCCGTGCTGGCAGTGCGCGCGTTTCAGGATCTGGTCCGGTCAACAGGTGCGGGCGTTCCCGTGCGCCTGGCCATCGAGCAGGCCGACGGCTCCGTCTTCCGCTTCGAGACCGCGGTGTTGCCCGAGACGCATCCGCAGGCAGCCGTCAACGCCGTGAACCTGGAGCGTTTCGTCAAGTTTTTGCTCTGGTCTCGCGGCGGCTGGCGGATCCACGTCGATGGTCCCGCGCCGCTCGTGGCGCAGCTGGCCGCCCACTATCGCGACACCGACACCGGCCGATTCGACGCCCACCTGGTCGCGGAGCGGATGTTCGACCATCCGCTGGAAGTGGTCCGTACCCAGGAACTGCCGGAGGAGCGATCGGTCACGAAGCCGCTCGGGCGGCACCTCGACGGATGCCGAATCGGCTTCGATCTGGGCGGCAGCGATCGCAAAGTCGCCGCCGTCATCGACGGCCGGGTCGTCTTCAGCGAAGAAATCGTATGGGACCCCTACCATCAGCCCGACCCGGCGTATCACTACGACGGCTTGATGGATTCGCTGACCAGGGCGGCCGCGCACCTTCCGCGCGTCGATGCCATCGGCGGCAGCGCCGCGGGCGTCTACGTCAACAATCGCGTCAAGGCCGGCTCCCTCTTTCGCGGTGTGCCGCCGGACGTGTTCGCCGCGCGCGTCCGCGACATCTTCCTCGACGTCCGGAAGGCGTGGGGCAACGTGCCGTTCGAGGTGGTCAACGACGGCGAGGTCACGGCGCTCGCGGGCTCGATGTCCCTGGGGGCGAACGCGATCCTCGGCATCGCGCTTGGCACCAGTACCGCCGGCGGCTACGTCACGGCAGACGGGAACATCACGTCGTGGCTCAACGAGCTCGCCTTCGTGCCGGTGGACTACAGCCCCTCCGCGCCGGTCGACGAGTGGTCGGGCGACTACGGCGTCGGCTCGCAGTACTTTTCCCAGCAGTGCGTTGGACGTCTCGTGGGCGTCGCAGGTATCGAGGCCGCACCCGGTATGCCGCTGCCGGAGCAGTTGAAGCTGGTGCAGACGCTGATGGCGGACGGAGATGCCCGCGCCGCCGACATCTATCGCACGATCGGCGCCTATCTCGGCTATGGTGTCGCCCACTTCGCATCGTTCTACGACGTGCAGCACGTGCTGGTCCTGGGACGTGTCACCTCGGGTACCGGCGGCGACCTCATCATCGGTGGCGCGCGCGAGGTCCTGGCAGCCGAGTTCCCTGATTTGACGCGGCAGATCGCGTTTCACGTTCCCGACGAGCATGACAAGCGCCACGGCCAGGCGGTTGCCGCCGCGAGCCTCCCGGAAATTCCGGCATGACGTCCGTGAATCCCTACCGTCGGCTCGTGTCGGAGCTCGAGCGCCTCACGCGCGAAGCCAAGAACTATCCGCTCGGTGGCTTCCTGCCCGCGCCGCGTCCAGAGCCGGCGGCCGACGCGCCCCGTGCCCTGATTTTTTCGCCCCATCCCGATGACGAGTGCATCATCGGCGGACTGGCGCTGCGTCTTCAGCGTGAGGCAGCGCTGCACGTCGTCAATGTCGCCGTCACCCAGGGCAGCCGCAAGGACCGGCAGGCCGCGCGCTGGCACGAGCTGCAGAGCGCGTGCGACTATCTCGGATTCACGCTGATCCAGACAGCGCCAGGGGGCCTCGAGCGGGTGCACATCAAGACGCGCACGGAGGACCCCGTCCACTGGCAATCGGGGGTGGCCATCATCGCCGGAATCATCCAGGAGCAGGAGCCGGAAGTCGTGTTCTTCCCGCACGATGCCGACTGGAACAGCACGCACATCGGGGTCCACCATCTCGTCCTGGACGCGCTCGCCTGCCAGCCAGCCAGCTTCGACTGCTCTGTCGTCGAAACCGAGTTCTGGGGCGCAATGACGACGCCCAACCTGATGGTCGAATCGAGCGTGGATGATCTGTCGGAAATGATCACAGCGCTGTCCTTCCATGCCGGCGAAGTGCAGCGGAACCCGTATCACCTGCTCGTGCCCCCCTGGATGCAGGACAACGTGCGACGGGGGGGCGAACTGGTGGGCGGTCAGGGCGGGGCGGCCCCCGACTTCACGTTCTCCACGCTCTATCGACTGCGGCGATGGGCCGAGGGGCGGCTGAGTCCGGCCTACGCCGGCGGACGCATCATCCCCGCGACCATGAACGCCGTCCGCGTGTTCGACCTGCCGTAGTTCTCTCGTGGTCCTGTCCCAGACCGGTGTGACGCTTTGCGCCGGGCCCCCAGCGGTGTTGGAGCAGCTGCGGCTGTGGCAGGCCCACTCACTCGGAGTTTTGCCACGGTGCTGACCGTACGACCGAGCTGTACGGTTTGGAACAGAAACCCGCCGTCCAGACGGATAAGCTCTGCATTAATAGCATGCTCCATGAATTCATTGCCGCCAATCGGCAGGAAATCATTTCTCTCTGCAAGGAGAGAGTCGCCAGCCGGTCCACTGCGCCGCGGATTCTCGCAACAGTCCAGGAACATGGGGTCCCGGCGTTTCTGGAGCAGCTCGTCACCGTGCTGCGGCTCGGTCTGGTCTCGAGCCCGGAAATTGCCCGAACCGCAGTGCTCCACGGCCACGATTTGCTGCATTAGGGCTTCTCTGTCTCGCAGGTCGTGCACGATTACGGCGACGTGTGTCAGTCGATCACCGAGCTCGCGGCCGCACAGGGGACGACGATCGGCACGGAAGAGTTCCGCGTCCTGAACCAGTGTCTGGACGACGCCATTGCCGGGGCGGTCACGGAATACGGCGCCGGCCGGACCCAGTCGGGGATTGACGGCGAGTCGGCGCGTGGCACCGAGCGGCTGGGATTTCTGGCCCACGAGCTGCGCAATCTGGTCAACACCGCGATCTTGGCGTTCGACGTGTTACAGACCGGAGACGTGGGCGTCGGGGGCAGCACCGGGACGGTTTTGCATCGCAGCCTGAAGGCGCTGAGCGAGCTCATCACCCGCTCGCTTGCCGAAGTCCGCCCCACGCAGCCGGCCCAGAACCGGCAGCAGTTCCTGCTCGCCGGCTTCATCTCCGAGCTGACGCCGGCCGCGGCGCTGGAGGCCAATGCCAGGGGGATTCGGCTCGACGTCACCCCGGTCGAGGACGGGATCATCGTCGATGCCGATCGCGAGGTGATGCTCGCGGTCGTGGCGAACCTGCTTCAGAACGCGTTCAAGTTCACCCGCCCGGGGACCACGGTCACACTGCGGGTGGGCGGGAGCGCCGAGCGGGCGCTGATCGAGATCCAGGACGAGTGCGGCGGCCTTGCCGGCGGGGACGCGACCGAGGTGTTCCGGCCATTCGAGCAGCGCAACGTCGATCGGACCGGCCTGGGCCTGGGCCTGGCGTTCAGCCGATGGGCGGTCGAGGCGAACCGCGGCCGGATTTACGCGCGTAACCTTCCGGACCGGGGATGCGTCTTCACGATCGACCTGCCGCGGTTCGAGACGTCCGAATCACCGATCACTACTCACTGATCACGGATCCCTCATCGGTGATCGCTGATCCACCAATCACCTGATCCGCCAATCACCTGATCCGCCGATCGCCCTGCACTTCCGTCGCTCGGCGGCGGAGTCGCACCCCCCCGTGGCGTCCGGCTTCAGCCGGACGATTGCAGTGTCGGCACCGCTTCTCATCACCGCTCCACCACGTACATCGATCTCGAACCGTCGTCGGAAAGCAGGCGCAGTGGCCAGGCTCTGACATAAGCCGCGAGGCCGGGCGGCGTTGCGGCTCGATCAACGACAACATACCGGATACCCAGACGAATCAGGTCCGCCCCATCCGCCGCGGGCGCGGATTGTTCTGCGCCGGGCGGCGCCCCGGCCGACAGCCGAAGCACTCTCGCGAGGAGCGGTTCGCTCTCGTAGGTGCGCCTCACCGAGGGCGGCAGCCTGGCGACGAACCCTCCCAGAATCGGACGGCCGTGAAGTGACTGGTAGTACAGCACCGACGAATCGAATCTCCCGCCGAATCCGTCGCGAAGGCCCAGCGGCAATTCGAGAACCGCGCCCGGCTCTCGTGCATCAGCCAGCGCCTGGTATCCGACTGGATGGCCGGGGGAATAGTGCGGAAGCACGGCAGGCGCGTAGTCCAGCATGACCAGCCCACCGAGCAGCGCCGCTGCCCATCGCCTGCGTGTCTCTCCCGGGGCCAACAGGTGTGCCGTGCCCTCGGCGCAGAGCATGGCGGCCACCATGTAGACGATCACGATGGCGCGTCCCGGGATTCTTGCATTCGACAGAATCGGCAGGTAGCGCAGCGCCGTGACCGGCAGGATCATCGCCGTGCTGTGGCCGAACAGCACGACGTAGGGACCCGCCGCCCACGCCAGGAACACCGCGCCGAGACACAGGAGCAGCCGCACCTCGGCATACGCGCGTCGGCGCGCAATCGCGATCAGGCACAGGGCGGTCACGGCGGGGCCGAGCCATGCGGTCTGCTCGATCGGCTCGATCCCGAACCGCAGGTAGGCCGCCGCCGTGGAGCCGCCGCGAAGCATCCCGAACGGATTGCCGAGCAGGAGAGTGGCCAGGTCGATTCCGCGGGGCGCACTCCGCCACAGGTAATGCTGGGTCACGTAGTCGCTGTGCCGCCAGAGGTTCCAGAGCCCGGCGAGGAGGGGCGTGACTGCGGCCATGGTGACCGCTATCGCGACGGTCATCACTCGTACGCCGGTCCGCATGCGGATGCGGTCCACGCTCAGCGTGATGCGCGGCAGCACGGTGACGGCAATGAACAGCACGAAGAAGATCCACGCGGCGCCGAGCGGATTGTCAGTGCCCCTGACACTCGCCCGGATCGGGCCGGCTGACACGACGCCGCCGCCCGTCACCGCGACGATCACGGCCACGCCCGCGCAGATCCCGGCCAGTCCAAGGAGCACGCGTGCCAAACGGGCGAGGGCCGGATGGAACGGTGCCCGATCCCGCCGCTCGATGCGAACACCATGTGCGATGGCCAGGACTGCTGTCGTCAGGATGCCAAAGACGGCGTAGTAGTAGTCCATGTAGGCGGTGGCGCCGAGCACCGCTCCGAGAGCACCGCTGAACGCCACACGTTTGGCGGCGGAGCTCACCGGAGCTGACGCCGGGTATGGGCCGGCGCGTCCCCGCCCGCGATCGCCGTGAAGCGCGACCAGCGCGAGCAGTGTCACGAGCGGCAGCGGCCAGGCCCCGATCAGGTTGAAGTGCCCCTGAAGGTGGCCTTCAACGTAGGGGGACCATCCGAACACGATCGCGGCAACGAGTGCGGCGCTGACCCGGCGTGTTAGGTAAAACGCGAGCGCATACGCGGCCACGCCGTTCAGGACGACGTTCGAGGCGATCAGGATGTTCTGGGTCGCGAGAAGGCTGGCGGCTGGCGCCGCGACGGCGGCGATCAGCGCCGGGAACGCCGTGTTGGTGTGCAGCGTGAGATCGACGCCGGCTGGATAGAAGATCAGGGGACAGCTGAAAAATGTGTAGGTGGAATGTTGCACGGCCTGGCGCATCCACCAGAGGTTCCAGACGAACGTCAGGTTGTCGCCGGGGCCGGATCCCGGAATCACCCGCGACAGATTCGCGAGCACGGGCCAGAGCCACCATCCCACGGCCGCGCTCCACGCACTGAGCGCTGCCACGTGGCGTCCCGCGCGCCGCTGCATCTAGAACAGCTGCCCCGTCTCCCCCAGCATCGCCTTGCGAATGAGCGGCAGCGGCAGTGGGCCGAGCTTGATGAACGTGTCGTGGAAGCCCTGAAGCGAGTACTGGGCGCCCAGCTTGCTTCGGTAGTCGTCGCGGAGCTTGAGGATCATCAGCTTCCCCATCGTGTAGTAGCCATAGGTCGGATCCGCGGTTCCGCGCTTGGTCTCGGAGCGGGCCACCGGGACCGGCTGATATCCTTCCTTCACGAAAAACGCCTCTGCCTGCGGCATCGTCATGCCCTTGGTGTGCATCCGGATCCCGACGATGAAGCGCGCGTCACGGAGCAGCGCATCCTGGATCTGGGCGATGCGATAACGAGGGTCGCCGGCGTGGAAGCCTTCGTCGATCACCATCTGCTCGCAGTAGTGCGCCCACCCTTCGGAGTTCGAGGTGGCGCCGAACACCTTGCGCACATCGGACGGGAACTGGCGGGCGTAGAGGAACTGGAGGTAGTGGCCCGGCCACACCTCGTGCACTGAGACGTTCGAGATCGCGGCGTAGTACCACTGCCGCATGAACTCGTCGATGTCGTGGCGCGACGACTTCGGATCCGGGAGGGTCATGTTGTAGTACGCCTCGGTGGCGACCGTCTCGTACGGCCCGGGGATATCCATCGAGGCGGAGGTCGTGGCGCGCAGGAACGGCGGCGTCTCCTGGACCCGCGCCGGCGCGGCGTTGGGAATGGTAATGACGTGATGCTCGGTCATGAACCGCGCGGTCGCGTCGAGCTCCGCCTGCGTCACCGAGAGCAGCTTCGCTGCGGCCGGATGATCCGACTCGACGCCGAGGAGGACCTGCTCCGGCGTCTTCTTCGCATCGATCAGCTTCGCGGTCTCGGCGAAAGCCGCCTGGTTCTTCTTCAGATCGCGTTCGGCGGCCGCGAGCAGGTCGTCGAGCGGCACCTCGATCATCTCGTCCGCGGCGAGCTTGCGGCGGTAGGCCCCCTCCCCGATCGCGAACTCGCCGGCCGACCGCTCGAGCAGGTCGTCCTGCATCCACTTCTTGTAGTCGGCGAGCGCGGCAATGACCGCGTCGTTGGCGGCCTTGAACTCGGCGAGGAGCGCGGTGTCCTTGACGGCGGCGAAGGCGCCGGGAACGGCGGTCTGGAAGAATCCGCGATTGCCATCGAGCTGCTCGATCGCGATCTGGGTGTAGATCTTCGGCGGGTTGTCGAGGTTCTTCCGCGCTTCCGCCAGCGCGGCCGGCATCGCCTTCTCCCTCGCAATCAGCTGCCGCAGCCGCTCGTCCGGCGGGGCGAACTCGCGCTTGATCATGATGTAGGCGGTCTGGGTCAGCGCGCTGCTGTAGGTGTCGGGATTGGTCGCCCACGGCTTGATCACGTCGAGCGTCAGGATGCGCGAGTCGAGCGCCCGCAGCACCTGCTCGCGATCGAGCTGGTTGTCTGGCGACAACGACGCCGCGTCGACCGCGCTGACCCGGTCGCGGAACTGGCGCGCCGCCGCCACCGCGTCGGTCACCCCCTGCCGCGAGTAGTCTTCCAGCTGGTCGTCGTACTTGTGAATGCCGAGGTAGGTGGCGCCGGTGGGCTGCCGGCGGAAGGTATCCTCGAGCAGGTCGTGGACGACAGCCTTGAAGGCCGCGTCCTTTGACTCGACGGCGGCAGGGGTGGCCGGCGCGGGCTTCGACGTGCAGGCACCGAGCAGCGCGACCGACGCCATCAACCCGCCGCCGCTCACGCCCCGAGCCCAACGCATCGATGTGTGGAACATGCGCAGATGGTACACGCAACGGCGACCGCCCGCGAGTCCGGCCGATTCCGGTTCGCCGCCTGGCGGCTTCACAACACCGCCCGTCGGCGTCAGGTTGTCGTCGGTGAGCTCATTGTTTTGCGGTGCACTCGATTTCCACGGCGATTCCGCCCGGCAGCGCGCCGGCCTGGATAGTCGTGCGGGCCGGATACGGCGCCGTGAAGAAGGTCGAATAGACCTCGTTCATTGCAGCGAAGTCGTTGATGTCCCTGAGGTAGACGTTGCACTTGACGACCTTGGCCAGCGACGAGCCGGCCGCCTCCAGGATCGCGCGCATGTTTTCAAAGACGCGGAGGGTCTCGGAGCGGACATCGCCGAGCTCCAGCGTGCCGGTCGCCGGATTCATGCAGCCCTGTCCGGCCACGAAGATGAACCCGTTCTCGACGATCGCCTGCGAGTACGGTCCGAGCGGCTGCGGAGCATTTGCGGTAACGATGGCGTTTCTCATAAGTGGTGCGTCCTGACCGCGGCGGTCCTCCCCGACCGCCGTTTCGACGGCTGTCTCGAATCATGAACGCAGCAGGCTCCAGCACATTTCACCGTGCTGCGTTTTTCCAATCGCCGCGCCAATCCTGGATGCCTGGAGCCGGGTCCCGTCCTGATCGCGCCCGCTCCGCAGGCCTACGTGGCCGTCCCCGAACGCATCGCGGCCATCTCCTCGCGATTGGGCCCATACAGCCCAGGCGCCTCGCCGCCAGCCAGGCGGCACATCAGGCTCAGTTGCCCGCGGTGATGCACACTGTGCGAAATGACCGCGGACCACAGGATGTCGCGGATCGTCATCGGACGGCCATCGAAGAACGGAATCGACCGGTCCAGATCCTCCGGCGAGAGTTTCCTGATGCGGGCCACCGCCTCGCGATGCACGAGCTCATATCCGGGCGCGAGCGCCTCGACCGCGCGGGGCCGTTCGATATTGGGCGGCTTCGCGTCCATCGCGAAAGTGCCCTTCTCGATGCCGTAGGTCATGTAGGCGTCACCCTCTGCGAGATGCCATGCCAGTTCACCCAGCGAGCGGCCTCCCGAGTCGGGCCGATAGTCGTACTGTGTCGTCGGCAGGGCCCGCAGCAGCTTCGCGGTGCTCTCGGACTCGCGCTCCCACGTGCTCAGGAATCGTTCCAGCTCATTGGTTGACAATTCGAAACTCCTTCGAAACGCGCCTGTCGCCACGGCCAACGCCGGCGCACACACCGTGAGCCGCCGGTCCGCGGATCGCTCGAACGGGTACTCGCGGTTGGTCCGCGAGCGCCAGGGCCGCCCGGCATTATAGTCCGCGCAACACCCTACCGCGCCACCGCGCTGCGTATGAAGGGCCAGCGGCGAGCGCGCCAGGACCACACCATGAACACCACGATCCCGAGCAGCAGCGTGCCCAGGCCAAACAGAATCACCCTGACGTCCGACGTGGCAAAGACGAAAATCCAACCCGCCAGCGCCACCAGGCTGGGCAGCGGATAGAGCCACATCCGGTACGAGCCGCCAGTTCCCGCCTGGCGCCTGCGCAGCAGCGTCACCGCCCCGATCTGTCCGATGAACTGCACCAGGATGCGCGTCGTGATCAGCGCGTCGATGACGAGCCCCAGCGAAAAGAAACTGAAGACGATCGCGACGGCGCCAACGACGAGGAGCGAGATGTGGGGGAACGGACGGGTCGGGTGGAGACGGCCGAACGCCGGGAAGAAGTTCCCATCCCTGGCCGCCGCGTACGGGATGCGCGAATAGCCGAGCAGCAGCGCGAACACGGAGCCGAATCCGGTCCACAAGATCGCCGCGGTGAAGAACGACGCCGCGGCGCGGCCGTAGATCTTCTCCATGAACACCGACACGATGAACCGCGATCCAGGATGGTCCGCCGCCGGCACGAACTCACGCCACGGCACGACGCCAATCACCGACAGGTTGATCGCCAGGTAGATCAGCGCGACGAGGACGATGCTCAACAGGATCGAGCGCGGAATCACGCGGACCGGATCCCTGACCTCGTCGCCGATGTAGCAGATGTCGTAGTAGCCCAGATAGTCGTAGATCGCGACGCGCGACGCGCCGCCGAGTCCGATCAGGAAGCCGAGCGAGAAATTGAATGCCCCGGGGGGAAAGTCAAATGCGATGCGCGCATCGAAATGGCGCGCGCCGGTGACGATCACCGCCGCGCTCGTCAGCAGCGTGCCGCTCCAGAGCAGTACCGTCAGCGGTCCGAGCGACGCAATCGGCCGATACAGGAGCACGATGTTGATCACCCCCACGGCGGCCGCGACCAGCGCGAAATGGGTGTCCGTCATTGACGGCCAGAGATAGCCGAGATACTGGGAGAAGCCGATGTAGCCGGAGGCAATCTCCAGTGGGCCGCTGAGGATGAACTGCCAGATGAAGAGGAAGGCCGCGAGTCGTCCCCACGTCTCGCGCCCGTATCCCTCGAGGAGATACTGATAGCTGCCTCCGGAGCCCGGCATCGACGAGCCCAGTTCGCTCCACACCATGCCGTCGGGAATCACGATCAGCAGGGCGACCAGCCAGCCGAGCATCGCCTGCGGGCCACCGAGCGCCGTCATCAACAGCGGGATCGTGATGAACGGTCCCACCCCGATCATGTTGGTCATGTTCAGGGCGGTGGCCTGGAGCAGGCCAAACCGGCGCGGTAGCGCTCCGGGAGGCACGCCTGGTGTCGCCGGTATTGTCATCGAGCCTCAGGGCCGCGGGATGCTCAACGGGCGCCCTACTCAGGCGCGATGCGCGGGGCGCGACTCGGCGCCCCGTCGCGGCTCAATTCGGTGCCCTTGGTGGTGACGTAGTATTTCGCGAGCAGATTCGGCCGCTCCCACGCCGGCAGCGAGCCGGGGGTGCGCACGTAGCCAAGAAACGCGTCGGTCACCTGGGCGAAGTGGGCCTCGTGGCCCACTCGCAGCGCATCCGGAATCGTCACCCGGATCTCCTCACGGCGATCCTCGACCCCGACTCCCGGATAGTCCGATTGGACGGCAGCGACGCGCTGCCGCACCGCGGCCAGCACCTGCGGCCTGGCCTCGGGGTCGTTGGCCACGACATAGACCTCCGTTCGGAACCCGTCCGCGCGCGTCTGCCGCACCTCGACCCGCGAGCGCGTGCCGCGATACATCGCAAAATGCCCGTCACCGGAGCCGGCGGGAGCTTCCCAATCCCAGATCACGTTGAGGCGCACGTGGATGCCGCGGAAGACGCGCGGTCAAACTGTCGAGATGCAGCTCATGCTGCACAT
>JBDTSX010000005.1:0-19762 GCA_039930925.1 Acidobacteriota bacterium
TCAAAATCCCGTGACCTTCGGGTCGTGAGGGTTCGACCCCCTCCTCCGGCACCAATCGGATCAGCAGTTTAGCGCGACCATACGTCCGATCGGCACTCATCAGATGCCCTTGACGCCCCTGAAGACCCGGATCGTGCGGCAGCCGTACCGCGGCTAAGGTCCCGCATCGTACGATCACGGGGCCTTTTCTTTTGCCGGTACGGCGACGGTTTTACATGCCGCGCAGTTGTCGCAAAGCGATCTGCAGCATCGCTTTGCAATGGCCCACATTGTAGGCCCAGCCGGTATTAGTGGTACCCGCTTCCGTGGGCAGCAGCTTGTCGACATCCATGCCGCGCGGATGCTCGGGGAAGATCAGGCGCTTGTAGCGGTTCGAGACCAGCAGTTTCATCACTTCGAACATGTCGTTGTCGCCGTCATCCGGGAAGACTTCGGTATAGTCCAGCCGCGGCTTGCGCATCACGACATTGCGGAAATGCACCTGTCCGATGCGGTTGCGCGAGGCGAGCCAGTTGCCCACCACGATGGGGTCTTCTCCCAGCTCGCGGGTGACGCCGCAATCCCAGGTCATGCAGTTGGACGGCGAGTTCACCGTCTCGACCAGGCGCTTCCAGTCCGAGAAGCTGTTCAACACCTGGGCCGAACCACGGCTCATCGGCGACGGCGGATCGTTGGGATGCACCGACAGCACCACATTGTTCTTTTCCGCAACCGGCACCACTTCCTTGAGGAAGTAGGTCATGTTCTTCCAGGTCTCCTCATAGGTATGTACGCCTTCCGCCGGAAGCGGCGGCAGGTCTTTCATGCGCTCATAATTGAAATCCGAATAACCAGCGCCGCCGCGGCCAGGCACCTGCTTGTAACCGTCCGTGGCGCGGTGGTTGTAGAAATTCCATTCCACCACTGGGATGCCAAGCGTGCCGCAATTGACGATGGTCTGCTTGATCTTGGCGATTTCTTCGTCCCGGCCCGGCAAGCCATAGACGATCTTGGACATCTCGGGATCCATGCCGCCCTGGTAGGACCAACGGATCATCATGATGCCGATACGCATGTCGTGTGTCTTCAGCGCGTCTACCCGCGGCTGCAGATAGTCCATGCCCCAGGGCTGTTCCGGCACCGCCTGGGCGTCGATCCAGTTGATGCCAAGCTGCTTGATGCGGAGCGCCTCTGCTTCGTTCAGCATATCGTTCATATAGATGGTGAGCTTGGGCGTATCGGGGCCCTCCTGCGGCTGGCCGATCCGCTTGTTGGGCGTGGGCGCATAGGTCGCGTTCGGCCCCTCCTGTGCCCAGGCCGGCAGGCTGGTGGCGCAGGCCAGCAAGGCGCCCGATGTTTGGAGCATTCCCCGGCGAGAAATTTGTTTAATGCGTGTCATTTCCTGCCGCCTTGTAGAAACGGTTGTGGCTTTTCTTGTTGCGTTCTCAGAGGTCCGCCCCCGGGGTTCCCGCTGCCTCGGCTCTCTCTGGCTCTGACACAGAAGGCGCCACGCGCTCTCGCGGCCAGTTGCTCCAACACTCTCAGTGGCGCCAGTCCGGGTAGGCACTGTCAAAGCCATCGCGATTCGGCATGTGAATGCGGGGCAGCGTCTTCGCGTCAATGACCGCCTCAGGACCAACGATTCCGTTCAGGTTGAGAAGATAGGCCGTCAGGGCGTAGACGTCCGAATCGGCCAGCGAGTGGGGCGCGGGATATGGCATCGCCCGCCGGACATAGTCGAAAAGGGTCGTGGCATACGGCCAGTAACTGCCAACCGTACGAAGCGGAGCCCCGTTCGTCAACGTCCCTTGACCGCCCGCGAGCCGGTCGTTCAGAGTGCCCGTGCCCGCTGGACCGTGGCAGGCGGCGCACTGGGCAGTGTAGATCTCGGCCCCCTGCGCTGGCGTGCCGCTCCCCGCGGGTAGCCCTGTGCCATCGGGAGGAATGCTCGCGTCCCATTCAGCCGCCTGCGCCGGTGTCGCGAGCACACCGAGAGTCGGACCTCGGGGCACAGTCTGGATCTGTTGGGCGGAGACGGCTCCGAAGCCGGTCAGAACGATCAGGAGCACCGCCGTTCGACAGAGGGTCTCACGCATAAACATTGCCCACCTCACCCGACGCCGCGACGGCCCAGCTTTGGATGGCGTGGTAATGGTAGCGAAACTGTGTGCCCCGATCGGCGAGCAGCGCGGTCCGCGTGGGCTGGACCGCGCCGGTCTCGTCGGTCGCGCGGCTCTGCAGCACGGCCGGTCCGCCATCCCATCGCCAGGCCATGCGGAAACGGGTCAAGGCCTTGGGGAGCACTGGAGTTGAGAGCGCGGCCTCGCCCCAGCTCCGGCCGCCGTCAGCTGAAATCTCCACGCGACCCACGCGGCCGACACCCGACCAGGCGATTCCGGAGATCTGATAGAGGCCCGGTCCCTCCATGTGGAGGCCGCCGGACGGCGACGTGATCACAGACTTCACGCCCATCGGAAACGTAAACTGCAAGGCGCGGCCGCTCGGTAACAGGTCCGTGTACTTGGAGGTCTCGTCCTTGGTCATAACGGGCCCGGACGTGAGCTTGATTCGGCGCAGCCACTTCACATTGGTATTGCCCTCCCACCCTGGCAGCAGCAGACGCATCGGATAGCCGTTCTCCGGGCGCAGCCGCTCCCCGTTTTGATAAATCGCGACCATCGCATCGTCCAACGCCTTCTCGATGGGCACGCTGCGGCTCATGGCGGCCGCGTCCCCACCTTCGGCCAGGAGCCATCGTCCGCCCGGTTGCGCGCCGGCCTCGGCGAGCAGCGTCGCGAGCGGCACGCCTGACCACTCGCTACACGACACCAGGCCGTGCAGGCCTCCCGCCGACAACTGTGCGGGCTGTGCCGCATTCAGACCGGCGCTGTTGCCGGAGCATTCCACGAAATGCACTCGCGAAACGAGTGGGTAGCGCGACAGCGCAGCGAGATCGAACGTGAGGGGCCGGTCCACAAGGCCGTGGATCAGCAGGCGATGCTGGTCCGGCGGAATGTCGGGCACACCGCTGTGGTGGCGCTCGAAGTGAAGCGCGCTCGGCGTGATGATGCCCTCGAGGTGTTCGAGCGGCGTCCGTGATGCACCACTCCCCGTCGTACCGTTCACTGCCGCAACCAGACGCTGAATGTGCGCCTCATAAGGAGATCGACTGCCATGCGAACTCAGGCCTTGGCCCGGTTTCTTCATCCAGGGCGGAATGCCTTGCGCCGCCGCAGGTCTCGCTCGAAGCAACGCGAGCGCCGCGCCGCCCGCCGCCTGGGCCAGAAAGAGCCTCCGATGGAGAAGCCCACGGGCCGCGACAACTTCATGTTCGGATCGCTTGATCATGCCGACACGCTGATCCTCTCCTGGACGCGGACCACCGGCCCGCCCCTGAACGGGGCCGGCCACTCCAGCATCGGCCCGAATAGTCCGAACTGGTGCTGTTCCGGCGGCAACATGTCCAGCCAGCACCGGAACACCCATTCGATCCGTTTAGGGGCAGCGATTCGGTGGCTAGCCGCCGACGCTTACATATCCGCGTAGTTCGAGATTCGTCATCGACACGAGCGCCCACAGATCGAGTTCCACGTCCGACAGGATGTCTTGGGATCGATAGTCCTCCCGAGGACAGCCTGCCCGCACACGCGAAGTCCGCCACCGGGCGTCGCCACGCTGAGCGCCGACCACGCAGATCAGCCGGCCATCTAGCGCCGAGCTACCGACGCTGAGGCCCCGAGCAGTCGCTCGATCTGCGGCGCCAGCTCCTCGTACGGGAGATAACCGGGATTATAGAGGCGAACGATGCCCTCTCGATCGATGAGCACGAGGGTGGGCGTCGTGCTGACGCCGAACTCGAGGAAGTTCCGCTGGCTGACCGGGATGCTCATCCAGTCGGGGATCGGGTGCTGTTGTTGGTACGCTCCCCTCAGATATGCCAGTTCCTGCTCCGGAGTCGCGTCCTCGCCCCGAGCCGCCAGGCCGAACAGTTGCGTCGGCCCAATCATCGCCACCTGATCGCCATGCTTCGTGTGTAGCTGCTCGAGCACCGGCAGCTGTCGCTTGCAGTCCGGGCACCAGTGCGCCCAAAAGAAGACGACAACCACCTTGCCGCGCAAGCTGTCGGCCGACGGCAGCTCCGGCCCCAGGTGCTCCTGGACGTCGAGCACCGGAAACGGCTGGCCCTTGAGGCTCAGCAGCAGGGCGTTCTTCTGGATGCGGCTCTCGATCGACGTGCCGCGGAAGTGCTCGCGCTCGTCGTGCAAGAATCGGACGGCGCCCAGCCGGTCGCCGCGCGCGCTCCTGGCCAGCCCCAACACTTCGATGCCGGCGCCAAGGGCGAGGGGCAGCTGACGCTCCGCGTCCAGGTCACGCGTCGACAGCAAGGCGACGCTACCGTCCCGTGCCTCACTCGCGTATTGCTCGGCCACGTCCCAGCGCTCAGCAAACCCGGCGCCGCGCCCCAGCCACGATACCGCGAGGAGCCAGTCGGGTGACGACGTGTCCTGATTCGGTCGCTGCGCTTCGATCAGCGATCGAGCCTCGTCGACCTGTTTGGCCAGCGCCATGTCTCGCACTTGACCAATCAGCTCCTTGAGGGCGTTCGGCGCCGCAGCCGCCGGCGCCGACGCTGGGCCCGACCGGGACTTCGGCTCGGTTCCACACGCCATGCAAAGCGACGCTGCCGTCACCAGCCAGAGTATTCTCGTCACCATGTGGCGCCCCTCTCAGTACTCAGTCCTCAGCTCCTCAGATCTTCGATTCGGCCACCGTTCCGGAGCCGTGAATCACCTTCCCGGAATCATGATGTGAGCCGTCGACGTGCCCGCATTCATGATCCACACGCTCCCGTCCTGCGGCCGATCGGGCAGTCCAAGTGACGCCTGCGTGGCGCCCGGCACGGCAATCGTCACTTGGTGCAAAGACACGTGATCCGGATCAGGGCCCGAGATGTCGTACCACACAGAGCCGAACGTCGGCTTCATCCGAGTTCCGTTCTGTTCCAACGCTTTGAGCATCGCCTCCGATTTGCTCCGGTCCCCGAGCGCCTCGGCTTTCAGGTTCTGCGCTACCCGCGGCAGATTGGCGAGACTGGTGCACTGCACTGCAAACGGCTGCTGGAGCGGAAAGCCTGACCGGTTGTAGCAAACCAGGCCGTTGGTGCCTGTTCGCAAGGTGTCGTAGGTGAAGTCGGACTTCCACTTGACGACGGTTGCCTGATTGCGGGACGCAGGGGGGGCCGCGGCTAGAGCGACGTCAACGTCGGCCTGAGACGCGCCGGGCTCTAGAGGGGACGGCGGCGGTGCGGCGCCGCGTCCACCTTGGGCCAACACGCCGATTGAAAGGGCCAGAACCATGGGACCGATCGAGATGATGCGTTTCATCTGATGACCTCCTATCCAACTGTAAACACGGCGGCGAAGGGGACTCGACCCGAACCATGAGTCGCCACCGAACACGCGCAGGCGACATGAGCATCTCGGCCTTGTCCTGCGGAGATGTCGGCCACGGCGGTGCCAAGCCAGTGTTGGTCGTGAAGAGAGTCCGAAGGGCGTCGCGGCGGCTGACCGTGGGTCGCTTCAGGGGGACGGTCCCCCGGATGCAGGATTGGGCGCCAGCGTCATGTGCGCCATCGTATACAACGACACGCTAGGTATGCAACTCGAAATCACGAACGCCCATCGGAAGCGGGCGCCGCCGGGTGGCCGTCGCTAGACGCCCTCCCGCGGCGGAGGCGACTCCTCCCACGAACAGGCGATACACAGAGCGGCTGGGTATTTCAACGAACGGCGGCTCAGGCAGAGTGACGAGATGACGTCGGGGCGTGCGCGTCGTCGTGTTGGCTACGTCGGCGCGAAGATCATCCCCTATGGCCAACAGCGTCCAGATTCTCAGCGGGCACACGTGACAGCCTGCCAGACCAGCAGAGCCCGCCTACTCAGCAGCCGATATTTCGCCGCACGCAACAGATGACGCCCGACACGGAAGAGGTTCAGCACACGGACATGAACCGAAGGAAGCGCTGCGCGTGTGCGGCCGACACTGCACCGCCGCATCCGGCGCTCATCAGCGCCGCGTGGACTGACCCGAAACCCGATCGCGCTTGGTGGCGGACCGGTCCGTGGGTGGACCACGAAGGCATCACGACGCGGCGAACGGCCGCGTAGCCATGATTTCGTACGCAGCAATGGCACTGAGGCTGCCCTGAAGCAACACGACGACGCCAAGGCCGAGCGCAATCGCGTCGTACTCCATTCCAATCGATTTGGCGAACAGGCCGTGGCACACCATGACAAACACACCGAGCAGCGCCACCGCCGGACCCGCGACACAGTTGAAGACCGAATACGGGCGGAGCAGACCATAGGCACCGTGCAGTAGGATGACCAGCGCTGTGCCGGACGAAAGAATGACCGGCCGGCTGAAGTCGAACCCGCCGTCAAGCGCGCGGACGATAATCGCCAGAGCGGCGGCACTCGTCACGGCGGCCAGTGCAAGATGCCGCCGGGTGAGTCGGCGATCGAGCGCGGCGCATGCCAGGTCCGCCTCGGCCATGTGGCGAATCAGTTCATCCGGAGAGCCGAAGCGCCCCAAGGCCTCTTGCGCGGCCTCGTCAGCCGTGTAGCCTTCAGCCCGGAGGGCCTCAGCCGCGCTTTCCAAATGGTCGCGAATTTCCGCGGCCACGCGATCTGACCGCGACGGTCCTGGCTTTAGCGAGAACCGCACGGCCCGAACGAAGGCTTCGACCGCCGGCGCCATCACGAGGCTCCCAGCACACCGGTCACAGCCCCAGCGAACGCGCTCCATTCGCGCCGTCGTGCGGCGAGCAGGCGCCGGCCGGTAAGGGTCACGGAGTACTCGCGCCGACAGCGTCCACCAACCTCCTGCCAGCGGCTCTTGAGGGCGCCCCCCTTCTCAAGCCGATGGAGGGCCGGATAGATCGTGCCCTCCGGCAGATCAAATGATCCATGACTGCGCGTGCGCAGTTCTTCGATGATGGCGTAGCCATAGGTCGCACCGTCACGCACGACAACGAGAACGAGCATCTCGAGGTGGCCTTTGAGCACGTCTCCCTTCATCACGTCTCCTTCGCGGGGATGCGCCTGTAGATAGTCCAACACGAACTGCTTCAGCGTACGACTCGTCAACCCCAACGCGGCCGCTTCCTCACCGACCTGGTTCACGTCCCAGTTGTCCAGTCTGGACGCGCTTGACCATTCACATCGCCGCGGCCCGATTTCCACTCGCGCAGTGGATGAAGGCCGGTTGGTTCGTCGGCTCCGGCGATCACCGACAGGAACCGGTCGAGACGGTTGGCTCGGGGGGAGGCGCCATCGAATGGCAGTGGATGAATCGAAGTCCGGCGGCCCTGGCGGCCTCGCCCTCGATGTTGGCGCCGTTTTCGGTCGCCTGCCGCAGGTTGATCACCGAGGCGAACCCGAGGCCCGCTATGGCCGCCATGGCCTCCGGGCGTCGGGGGGCCGCCGCAGGCATCGTGGTCCGGATGCGGGCAAAGTTGGTCACCCCAGGCAGAGGCTTCCTCGTGCCGAGCTGCCTGAGCCGACAGCCCTCCAGACAGGGCGATCACCACGACGATCCCACTACCAGCGGTAACAAACGGTCGACGCATCCGCCGCCACACACTGCACAGCTTCGTGACCGAGCCACGGCGGCAGCATATGCGAAGAGAGGCTATGCATGCAACCAGAGAGCGATGCACTTGACCCAGCTACGGGTGGCCCGTCGCCGTCTCGATGTTCCGGATCGAGGCCCACTCCGCGGCGCTGTCCGCGGCGGCGCTATGCCTCGACGCCGTGGAAGACTTCGGCGCTGATCACCAGACCGTCCGCGCCGAACGTCAGGTTTTCTGAAACGCGCATCCTTCGACCAGCGATCTCAGCGTCATAGATGATTGCCAGCTCCCGAGTGCCGGCATCCCACAACACCCGCTCGACAACGAACCGCAGTGACGACACGCGCGCGACCGCCCTGTTCCAGTAGTCGCGCAATGCCTGCTTACCGCGAACGGTCGCTATGCCTACAACCGTGAGCGCGGTCGGGCTGGTAAAGACGACCTGATCGTGGAAGTGCGCCAGGACACGCTCAACGGCGAGCTCATTCCATGACGCAGCCCATTCTTCTGCGAACGTCCGCGCATGTGTTTCGTACAGCCGCATCGCCGTTAGCGTCCGTCGCGGTGATTGGTCGTCGGCGCCCAGTTCACTGCCTTCCCTGATCTCAGCGCTGGCACTGACCGGGCTGTTCGGGCACGCAGGGCTCGTCGAGAATCTGGACGGCGGTTGCCGGGCCCAGGTTCTTCCAGTCGTACAGTGCCCAGACGAGTTTCTTGTCGGGGGTCACTTCGATCAATTGCAGCCCTTTGCCATTGTCGCCACGCGAGCAGATCACGGTGTTGCCATTGGCGAGCCGGACCAGGCTCTGTGATCCGGTCATCACCATTCCGGCGGGCAGGTCCTGCCGCAGGCGGTACTCCCACACCGTCTCGCCGCGCGGATTGACCTCCCGCGCGAGCTGGTCTTTCTCGTCGGTGATGAGGGTGTTGCCGTTCTGCAGCCGGACGGCGGCCCATGGTGAAGGAATGTCGTAGGTCCAGATCGGCTTGAAGTCCTTGTCGTACTCGACCACGCTGTCCTTCATCAGAAACGGCAGGAGATACGTTCCGGCAGCGGTCATCCGCACGCGGCGAAACTGCGGATGGACGGAGGCGCCGGCATCGGGGATCTCGTGATCGACCTCCGTCTTGCCGGTCTTCGTGTTGACGACCAGCAGTCGCGCCGGCGTGCCATTCTCGATCAGCAGCACTCGATCCAGGCCGATCGGCTGGCAGCCATGAATCTCTGTTCCGGCCGGGGCATCGCGATGCCAGACGATTTTCTTGTCCGGCGTCACCTCCTCGATGTACGACATGCGGCTGAAGAGCACGTTACCGTTGCTCATCAGCCAGACGTCGTCCAGCTCCCAGCCGACGCCGGTCTGAAAGGTCCAGACGACCTGGCCTTGGTCGACCAGGTATATCGTGTTGTCGCCCTCGCCGATGTAGACCATCGGGTGCTGGGCCAGGCCCTTGCCAGGCAGGTCCGCCAGCGTCATGGCGGTCGAGGCGCGCGGCGCGCGAGCAGGCGCCGCGATTTCCGCGTCGCCCATCGTCGGGACGCTTGCCGCGGTGAACCGGTCCAGGATCATCACGATTGGACCCTTGTCCGATGATTGGGCGTAGATCGCTGCGCCGGCGACGATCAGCGCCGGCGCGAGCAGTGCCGCGAACGCGCGGGGGGCCGATTTAATCGTCATTCAAGTCTCCTGCGTGGGTGCGGTCGTGGTGTTCCGCCGACCTGTGATGTCCGGGGCGATGCGGCGAGCGACGTGCCCGTCCGGGGTGCACGCACGGTCGATTTGTGGCAGGCGGCATCCCTTGCCCTCTCATCGTACCCGGCCGGCGGTCGAGTTCGCTCGAACGCCGGTACAGGCCGTTCATTGTGAGCACACGTCCGCAACACTCGTTTCCATCCAAGGCATCTCCCTGGTGTAAAACGATGAGCCTGGACTTGTGTTGGCAATGGACCCGGCCCATACCGTTTTCGGGCTAACACTGGGCTAACGCGGCGACGAAACTGGACGCTCCCTGCCGAACATCGCTGAATAGGAAATCCTAGGATTTTGTGCCCAGCGCGTTTTCAGGCCTCACTCGCCGCAGCCCAAGGGTGCGGCGCGGTCTCAATCAGCGCGACACTGGCGGGTTCGTATTCGAGAGACTGAAGTGCTGCTGGGCGGCCGCGGCCGCCCGGACGGGCGTCGCCTGGCTGCGGAAGTCCTCCATCCGCGCGCGAAGGCGCCCCACCAGGGGCGCATGGCTGGACGCGACATTCAGGCGCTCCCCTGGATCCCGCTCGAGATCGTAGAGCTCGGGCTGTGACGGATCGGCACCGGCCCCCCCCGCGACCCGCAGTTTCCATCGTCCTTCCCGCACGGCCTGCAGTTCTCTGCCGGCGAAGTAGAACAGCTCCTTGCGCGGCGTGGCGGTTCCTTGCGCGAGAAAGCTGAGGATGTCGTATCCGTCCGAGGGACGGCCGGTCGCGACCGCGCCACCGGCGAGGTGCACGAAGGTCGGAAACAGATCAAGCTCGGAGACCATCTGCGGCGACACCTGTGCCGGCGGGATTACGCCCGGCCACCGGATGATGCCGGGAACGCGCATGCCGCCTTCCCACGTCGTCCCTTTCGCACCGCGCAGCAGCCCCGCCGTCCCGGTGTCCCACAGCGTCTGGCCCTCCTGGAATGATCGCGGCGGCGCGTTCGACCATGGGCCGTTGTCGCTGAAGAACACCGTGACTGTGTTCTGGTCGAGCCCGAGCTCCTTCAATACCGCGTGCACCCGACCCACGCTCCAGTCGATTTCCTCGACGGCGTCCCCATAGCGGCCGGCCGCCGATTTCTCCTCGAAACCGGCTGAGGCTCCGGCGGGGAGGTGGGGCATGTTGTAGGCGATATACAGAAAGAATGGCTGCCCGCGCGACTCGCGCATGAAGCGCACCGCTTCGTCCGTGAAGCGTCGCGTCAGGGTATTCGCGTTCACGGGTCGTTCGACTTCCTCGAGGCCGCGAAAAAGCGGCACGCCCGGGCCGGGTGCGACGAATGGGGCCCGATAGTCGTGCGAATACGGCAGCCCGAAGAAGTCGTCGAAACCGTGGCGGATCGGGCTGAACTCAGGATGGCTGGAAAAATCGCCGAGGTGCCACTTGCCCATCAGGCCGGTGCGATAGCCCTGCTGCTTCAGCGCATCGCCGAGCGTGACCTCGCCGGGCGCAATGCCGATCGGCGCATCAGGGCCGTACGGGACGACGAGCCCCGAACGGAACGCGTAGCGCCCCGTCAGGAACTGCGCCCGGGATGGCGTGCACGCCGGCGCGGCGTAGAACGACGTGAGCCGGATGCCTTCGACCGCCATCCGATCGATGTTGACGGTGCGAAGAGTCGGATGGCCAAACGACGACAGGTCGCCATAGCCCTGGTCGTCGGTCAGGAACACCACGATGTTCGGCCGGCGGGCCGGCTGCGCTGCGACGACCGGCGCGTCAGTGACGGACGTGAGAACGCCGCCGGCCACGAATGTCGCGACGACTCCGAGCCACACGAGCCGATCGCAGCACGCGAATACCCGCCGCAGCACACTCTCCATTCACCAGCCTCTCTGCGCCGAGGCCACGTCCCCGGGTCGGTGGACTCGAGCGCCAGACTGTGCACCCGGAGGTGCGCGCTCATTGCGACACTCGACGACCCGCCGTGGTCGTCGGCACTTTTTCAATCGCTCACCACCGTTACACGCTCGCCGCAGCCGCGGGCCCCGGGATCGTGCAGCCTAGTCCAGGGCGATGGCTTGCGTCTGATCAGGGTGACGGCTCAACGAGCTGAAGTGACGACGCCACATCGTTGACCGCACGCCAGGAGATGGTTCCCCGACAGTATATGGGCCTTGCGCCTCTTCTGCCTGCAAGGGGCGTCATGGCTGCACGGACCTGACCCGCTGTGGGCCGCCTGCGGCTTCCGGGCGGCTTGGGGCTACTCGTGGCGACCGGCCTCAGCGGCGCCAGGCGGCATGGCAGCGCCCACGCCGAGGACTCTGCGACTCGATTGCTCCTGCACGAACGCGACAACGCGGAGATTTCCGGCATTCCACCCCTGACCGAGCTTCATCACCGCGGTGGCAGACGTCGCCCGATCCGTGGCGCCGACGTGGGCGATCGTCCTCATGAGGCGAACAACCGCGCTGTGCATCAGCGTTCGCCCGCCGTTTTCGCCGCGCCGAACCTGACTGACCAGGCCGTCCTCGGTCAGGGCGACCACCAGATCGGCGGCGCCGGAACGCTTGACCGAGTCGGGCAGCGCCACGCGCACATCGATCCGGGCGCTCTGCGCCGTCTGCAGCGTGGCGGCGATTTCGACGGCGGCCTTCGGCTGCTGTGCGGACCTCAGGATGTTGCGTCGAATCGCGGCTTCGTTACTGCCCACGGATTCGAATGACCCGTCGACGACGATCTGAGGTGTATAGATGCGATCTGAACTGAACACCGCCGTGCCGTAGGATGACTGGCGCTGCGAGGACTGCGCTGATGAAAAAGGATCTCGCCAGCCGAGACGATCCCAGTAGTCGACATGGCTTCCGAGCCCGACGATCGTCACGCCGCTGATCGGCTGATCGGCGAACAGGCGCCGTAACAAGGCGTCCGCTGGCGGGCAGCTCGAGCAGCCTTCCGACGTGAACAACTCGACCAGGACGATCACGGGAGCCGCCGTGATCGTCGGCGTGAACCGGCCGCCGGCGCCCACCGCGGCCACCGCGGCCAGCAGCACTCCGATTCGGATGACCTGTCGCATACCGCTCCTTTACACCGATCGGGGCGCTCTGTTCGCGCGTTCGTGATCGACATCATCCGGCGCCCCACCGTAACGATGTCGAGGGGCGACGCCTTTATTCCCCTGCGCCAGATCCAGCGCGCCATCGCCACTCGCTGCGAGCCGCGTCACGGAGTGCCGCAGTGCTGAGCTGTTTCATCCCCCGGCTCGATGAAGACGGCGCCGGAGAGCCCCGCACCAGTCACCATCGAATTTGAAAGCACGTTCGCCGGCGAACGTTGAATGTTCGTCTATCGACCAATGCTCCATCACAATGCTGGCTGGTAGCGGCGCGACCGCGCCTTTTATGGAAGCCCAGCGCAGGCCGATCCACTCCTTTGACGTAGGAGAGACGAGCATGACCAGGCGACTCGGATGGACCGCGCCCTTGGCAATGGTCACGGCATTTCTCCTCGGCGTCGCGAGTCCGTCGACCGCCGCGTAGTCGTCGATGGGCGTCTCCTGGTCTAGCTCGGGCGCATCCACGGACGGGATGCACGATCGTGCTCGTGCATCTGACTCTGCCGCAGCATCGTCGGAAGCGACCTCCCCCGCAGCCCTCGATCCAGACCGGGAGACGACGGGGCCCGTACCAGGCCAGAGGTCAACGTGCGTCTCGCCGAGGCTGATGCCGCGATGTCCTCCATGCTGACTGGCGGCAGTGCCGCCAATGCGTGCGATGCTTGGAGCACATGGTTGGTGTCGCTCAGCGCACGCCGCGGAGACGACTGCCCATCAGCTGGTGGCAGTGGCCCACCGTGCTGTCACTCGACGCCCCTTTGGTCGTGCTCGGATGGCAATCGGTGCTGGCGCACGTCGCGCGCGTGCAGCTCGGATGGCCGCAGGCCTTCGTGCTCACCGTGTCCGTGTGGCTCGCCTACGTTGCAGATCGCTGGATCGAGGGGTGGCGTCTCGCGCCGGAAGCGATACGAACCGAGCGGCACGCCTTCTACCAGCGCCGGCGCTGGACGATGCTCGCCCTGTGGCTGGGCGTGCTGGTCGCCGATGTGTCCGTTGCAAGGACCCGTCTGTCGCTCGCTGAATTCGAGGGCGGGTGGCTGATCCTTCCGCCCGTCCTCGCCTACCTTCTTTCTCATCAGTTGGTGCACCGCGACCATCCTTTGCGGGTCCCGAAGGAGGCCTGCGTGGCGCTGCTCCTTGGAGCCGGGACCGTGCTCTTCCCTCTCGCGCACCCGGGTCCTTACCACCGGCATTTGTGGCCAGCGCTCGGATTGTTCGTGCTCCTCTGCTTCACGAACTGCGCGCTCATCTCCGTCTGGGAGCGCGACGTCGATCGCGGTCATCGCCAAACCTCGCTGGCCCTGCAATTCAGCAGTCCCGGCTGGATTCACCTGCTTCCCTGGTTGGTCGCAGCCCTCGCCGTGGTCCTCGGGCTGGTGGGGAGCGGTGGAGCTCGGGTCGCGGCCGCCTGTGCCGCGGGTAGTGCGGCAGTCCTTGGCGTCGTCGACGGGGGCCATCCGTGGCTCGGACGACGCCTTGCCCGCGTGCTGGCCGACGTCGCCCTCCTGACACCGTTCGTGGCAGTCGCGCTCGGATATCTCCCGTGAGCGATCCTCACTTCGACCGGCTCGCTCGCATCTATCGGCTCCTCGAGTTCATCGCCTTCGGCCGTGATCTCGAACGCGCCCGGTTCTGCCTCCTCGGCCGTCTCGCGACGTGCCAGCGCATCCTGGTCTTCGGCGAGGGCGACGGCCGGGCGCTGGCGCGTCTCGTCGGGATCGCCCGCCACGCACAGATCCACTGCGTCGACGTGAGCGCCGCGATGATCGCTCTCGCGTCGAGTCGACTCGACGATGCGGATCGCAGCCGGGTCGTGTTCCAGCAGCTCAACGCGCTGACATCTCCCCTGCCGCAGGGACCGTTCGACGCGGTCACGACCATGTTCTTCCTGGATTGCTTCACGGACGATCAGGTGCGCGACCTGGTGTCGAGAATTGCCGCGGTCCTGACGCCGCACGCGACGTGGTTGTGGGCGGACTTCCGGATGCCCGACCGCGGATGGAGGCGGCTTCGCGCGCGCGCCTCGATCGCCCTGCTCTACGCGTTTTTCCGATGGCAGACCGGCATTCCGGCGCGGCAGCTGCCCGCCGCAGAGGACATCATCACCGAGAGTGGCTTCCGGAGCGGTGCGTACCTTGACCGACAAGGGGGCATGGTCCGCACCCGGGTATTCCGGAAAGCCTGACCAGGCTTGCGGAGCCGAGACGGATCCTCGTTTGAGGTCACACAGGTTGACGTGGCGGGCAGTCCGACACCCTCGACGTGATTCAGGGCCGCGCCCCCGTCTGCGCCACACCACGGACACGGCCGAGGCACATCGACCAAACCGCACCGCCGACCGCCCCGCGCCGTGAGGTCCCGGCGACGCGCGTCGCGGACTTTCGCCCTGCCTAGCCGGGTTCCCCGACACCGTAGTGAACCAACAGGGCGCGCACCGTCTGCCCCTGTACCAGCACCGAACAGACCACCACGGCGTAGGTGCTCGCCAACAGCACCGCTTTGGCCGGGAAGGGCGGGAGCGCGAGCACGAGCGCGACCGAGATCCCGCCGCGGAGCCCGCTCCAGGTGAGGATCGGCACGAGACCGCGCGGAACCGGGCCGCTCACCCGCATGGCAGCCACAGGTACCGCCACGGACGCCAGGCGAGCCAGCAGGCAGATTGGCACGGTTACGAGCGCCGGCAGCAGCACCTCCGACCAGTCGGGCACGGCCAGGACCTCCAGGCCCAACAGCAGGAACAAGACCGCATTGAGGACTTCGTCGACCATCCGCCAGAACGCGTCGATGTGCTCCCGGGTGCGATCGCTCATGGCCAGCCGGCGGCCGGCGTCGCCGACGAACAGGCCGGCGACGACGACCGCGATCGGCCCGGAGACGTGGATCCAGAACGACAGCGTGTAGAGAAACATCACCATGCCAAGCGTGATCAGGAGCTCGAGCGAATGATCGTCGATGCTCTTCAGCGCCAGGTATCCGACGTAGCCGACCACCAGTCCCAGGGCGCTCCCGCCTGCGACTTCGCGGACCGCGAACAGGATCAACTCCACGCCGCCTGGACCCGGAGCGTGAAGATCGGCCGATCCGCCGAGATGCGCCATCGATGCCAGGCCCATGAACACGACGACACCGACCCCATCGTTGAACAGCGATTCGCCGGCAATCTGCGCTTCGAGGCTGGCCGGGGCGCGCAGTTCCTTGAGCAGACCCATCACCGCGATCGGATCGGTCGGCGAGATCAAGGCGCCAAAAATGAAGCAGGCAAGCAGGCTGACGTGCACTCCGATCGCGGTGAAGATCAGCCACGTGAGGGCTCCCACGATGGTCACCGAGATCAGCATGCCGACGGTGGCCAGGCCGGCGATGATCCACCGCTCGGTGATCAGGCCGTCGAGATCGACATGCAGCGCACCGGCGAAAAGCAGGAAGCACAGGAGGCCGTGCAACAGCGTCTGGTTGAAGTCGATCTGGCTGAGAAAGCCTTCGACCACCGGCTGCACGTCGAGCACCGGCACGAGGCGTTCGATCCCGACGACGATGAGAGAACTGACCAGCGCGACGAGCAGCGTCCCGCTGGTCGGCGGAAGACGAAGGAGGCGGTGGTTGGCATAGCCGCACACCGCGGCCGTCGCGACCAGAATTGCGGCAGTGTCGAAGACGTTCACCGGGTATCCGTGCCGCGGAAGGCAGCCGCTGCCTTCGCCAGCAGTATCCGGGGCGATCCATCCCCCGGCGTCCGCCGCGAGGGCCTCTGCCCCGAGCGGCCCCCAACTGCCGTCGTCGTAGAGGTGCGGCGAAGCCGCGTGGAGAATCGGATCGACGATGCGCCAGGCAGCCTCCACACCCGCTTCACGGCCAAAGAGTATCCGATCCCCGCGCACGGCGTCACCGAGCAAGCGCTCGTCGGGCGCCATGTCGTCCCCATGATGTCGTCGCTCCAACAGACGAACAGTCTCTCCGACCATCTCCTCACCGGGCGCCTGGCCGCGGGCCGTGAGCGAGATGGCGATGCCGAGTCCGGATTATCATGCGGCGGTGGAGATCACACGGCCTCGGAACCCGCGGTACGTGGCGGCGCTGGCGCTTGCTGCGGGACTGATCCTGATCGGCGGGTGGCTGGCGCGCCCAAGGAGTCTTCCCTCGAGCCCTGCGCCGGTTCCTTCGGAGACGGAGCTCGAACAGCTGGCGAAGCGAACGGCGCGGCGCTCGCTCGACAGCACCGCGCACTTCTTCAGCGCGGCCGCACGCGACGTCGAGGCCGCGATCGTTCGACTCCCTGGCGCGCAACACAGCGGGATCGTGTGGGACCACGGGCTCGTCGTCACGGGAAACGTCCCGCTCGCCATGGCCGATGGCCCGATCGCCCTGACCGTAGGCCCCGCGACGTACGGCGGCGAGCTCACTGCCGGGAGCCCCGATGTGCCGGTGGCGGCGGTGCGCCCGTCGACGGAGCTGGCCGGAACGATACCCGCTCGGCACGCCACCACCGTCCCGGAGATCGGAGCCTGGGTCCTGGCCGTCTGGCGCACGGAGTCCGGAAGCGCCTTCGCTCCGGGCCACTTTCGCGGAACGGCATCAGTCACATGCGGCGGGTCGGACATTGGCGGGCTGACGTCGAGCGTGGCTCTGAGCCCCGCAATGGTCGGCGGTGGACTGTTTGACCTCGATGGCGCACTGCTCGGAGTGATCGCGCCCTGCGATGAACATGTCGCGGTCGTCGCGGTGGATGCGGTTCAAGCGCTTCTCGATCATGCCGGCACCACGGAGCAGCGCCTGATCGCCCGCTTCGGCGCGTCCCTGGGCTTGCTCTCGGCCGGCGAAGCGACCTATTTCAAACGTGCGAACGGACTGCTGGTGCGCGAGGTGCGTTCGGACCAGCCGGCCGACGCGGCTGGTCTGCGTCCCGGCGACATCGTCATCGCGCTACGCGACACGCCGGTCGTCGGCGCCCATGATCTCGAGGCGCTGGCCCTGCTCACGGACCTGCCCATTGCGCTCACTGTCCAGCGAGAGGGTCGGCCGATTCAGGTCAGCCTTGGAGCGGAACGGCCTTCACGCGGATCGACGGCCGCCGCCGCACTTGGTGTGACCGTGTCCGCTCTGTCGGCGCCCCGCATCGACACGGTGGCACCCGACAGTCCAGCGGCGGCCGCGGGGCTGCGTGCTGGCGACGTCTTGGTACGAGTCAACCAGGCCCAGGTACGCAGCCTGGAGCAGGTGACCCTGCTCTTGAGTCGCGCCACGATGCCAGTCTGGCTGGAGATCGATCGAGGCAGACGCCGCCTCGGGCTGCTGGTCAGTCCGGTGCCGACATCATGAACGAGCTGACCTCGATCGGATTGATCCTGCTGCTCGCGCTGATGGCCGGGCATCTGGTAAAGCTGCTCAAGGTTCCGGAAGTCACCGGATACATCCTGATCGGTGTGGCCTTGGGGCCATCCGTGCTGGGGTGGCTGAGCGAAGACAACCTCGTCGCCCTCGGCGTCCTGAGCGAAGTCGCGCTGGGACTGATCCTGTTCTCCGTGGGGTCGGTCTTCGAGTTCTCGCTGTTTCGCCGGATCGGCCGTCAGGTGCTGATCGTCACGCTGGCAGAATCGACGCTGGCCGCGTTGCTGGTGACGAGTGGCGCGCTGTGGTTCGGACAGCCGTGGTCCGTCGCGATCCTGCTGGGCGTGATCGCCATGGCCACCGCACCGGCCTCGACGCTGATGGTGATGCGCGAGTGCGACAGCGCCGGGCCGCTGTCCGACAACCTGCTGGGCATCATCGCGGTCAACAACCTGCTGTGCATCACGGTGTTCGGATTCGTCGCGGCCGGTATCGACGTGACCATCGGCCTCGAGAACATCAGCGCCTCCGACATGCTCTATCGATCCGCGTTCTGGTTCCTGTGGGAGATTGTCGGCTCGGCGGCCCTGGGCTACCTGGTCGGGCTGCTGTTGGCTGGCTGGTCATCGCACGTCACCGAAAGCGGAGAGATGCTGATCCTGCTGGCAGGATCCATTCTGTTTTGCGTCGGCGCCTCGCGGGCGCTCAACCTCTCTCCCCTCGTGACCAGCCTCGCCGTCGGCGCGACGATGGTCAATCTGGCCGACCGCAGCGCCCATTTGTTCGGGACACTGTCCAACACCGACCCGCCGTTCTACGCCATCTTCTTTGTCATTGCGGGTGCCGAGCTCGACGTCGGCCGGATCCCGGCCATGGGGTGGCTGGGCCTGACCTACATCGTTGGTCGAGCGGCCGGAAAGTTCGTTGGTGCCACCCTGGCCGCGAGGCATCTCGGGCTCGTCCCTGCGGTGCGGACCTTCCTCGGATTCGCGTTGCAGGCACAGGCCGGTCTCGCCGTCGGCTTGACGCTGGCCGTCAACAGCCGCTACCCGCAGTTCGCGCCGATCATCTCGACCGTGGTGCTCGCGTCGGTCGCGGTGTTCGAGGTGATCGGGCCAGCCAGCACGCGGTTCGCGCTGGTCCGCGCCGGCGAAGAGCGGCGTCTCCGCGAGGCTGCCGAGTATGGGGGCGATCCACCAGCCCTGCAGACCCCCGTGGATCACCAGCCCGGCCAGGAAGAATCCCACCAGCAGCGGCGTCCGCAACTCGAGCCGGCTCTGGCACTCCGCGGTGGCGCGCGAAAATCCCAGGAAGAAGAGAAAGCCGCCGAGGAAGAGCGCCGGGTAGTGGGCCGTGAAGACGGTCCAGGCCATGAACCCGCAATGCACGCCGGTGATCCAGTGCGGCACCGTCCGAAGTGGCGGCGGGTCGGACTCCTCGTCCGGCTGCTCGACGTCCGGCACCGGCGCGCGCTCAGACAGCGCCCGCAGCTCGCGCCTGAACAGCAGCAGGTAGACGCCGGTCGACACGATCAGCGCCAGCACCGCGCGCCAGCCGAAATGGGTCAGCATGTAGCCCGTGCCCCAGCCCCACGGCCGGGCGACCATCAGCACCGGCGGCGCGGCGAAGTGGGTCAGCGTTCCGCCGATCGACACGTTGACAAAGAGCAGTCCCAGGGTGGCGTAGCGCAGGCGGAGGCTGGGTCCGAGGTCGTAGAACTGGCGCGCCAGCAGCAGCGCGGCGATGGTCATCGCCGCCGGCTCCGTGATGAACGACCCGAGCAGCGGCCCGATCGTCAGGATGGTGGCCCACCAGGCGGCGGGCGTCGCGCCGCCGCCGTTCGCGACGCGCCGCATCGCCGCTTCGGCGAAGCCAATCACCGGTCTGGTCGAGGCCAGCGCCATGATCACGACGACGAACAGCGCTTCCGTGTAATTGACGGTGTGGTTGATGTAGTGCGCCGCCTGCTCCCATCCGGCATACGCGGTGACGGCCAGGAGCAGCACGACGGCCCAGAGCCCGAAGA
>JBDTSX010000006.1:0-19685 GCA_039930925.1 Acidobacteriota bacterium
CACGTCGAAGGTGATGGCGCCGCCGATGCCGAGGCTGCCTCCCAAGCCGTCCGAGGTGCCAAACGATCCGCTGACAAATGGCGTCACGGTCCAGGTCTTCGGCTCCGCGAGCGACTGAGCCGCCGCAGGCTGAGGCAGTGAGAGCCACCCGGCGGTGAGAACCATGACTGAGTACAACCGGCACGAACGCATTGACACCCCCACAGGGAAAAAAGGGCTGAAGGCTGAAGACTCAGGGCTGAGGGTGGCTGAAGCCTTACAGGCCGTAAGCCTTGAGCCTTCAGCCCTCTGCTAAGACGTCGATCTTTGCAAAATGGCTGCCCCGCCGATCAACCCTGGGCGTATCGCCTGCGTCTTATCCGTGACATGCGCGGGAGCCATCAGGCGGGGCGGATGGGGCCCACGTGAGTGACGCTGATTCGGATCTCATCTCCCGCGCGGCCGCCGGGGACCCGTCTGCATTCCAGGCGCTCGTCGAGCGCCACCGGTCGATGGTCTATCGCGTCGCGTATCAGTTCGCCGGCAACCATCACGACGCCGAAGACATCGCGCAGGAAGTCTTCATCAAGGTGTATCGCTCGCTCGACCGTTTTCGACAGGATGCGCAGTTGAGCTCCTGGATGTATCGCATCGTCATGAACGCGTGCATCGATCACCGCCGCCGCCACGCCCCCGCCGGCGCCGCGCCATACGGAGAAGAAGCGGAACACACGATGTTGAATACACCGGAGGAGAGGCCCGGTCCAGAGGATCGCGCGTACGCTGGCGAGCTCGGGCAGGTGCTCGACGCCGAGATCGGGCGGCTGCCGCCGGGGCAGCGGATCGTGTTCGTCATGCGCCATCATCAGGGCTTGAAGCTGTGCGAGATCGCGGCCGCGCTCGGGCTTGCGGAAGGCACGGTCAAGCGGCAGCTGCACGCGGCAGTCCGGCGGTTGCGCCAGGCGCTGACCGATGCGAACGTCACGATTGCCGGAGAGCGGGTATGACTCTACTGATCGATCGGGACCCCGGGTCCTGCGGCGTCGCCGGGTCGGGCACGATCGAGTTGTACGTCTACGGCGAGCTGACGCCGGCAGAGCGCGATGGGTTCGACCAGCACCTCGCGCGGTGCGCCGAATGCCGGGGCGCGCTCGAGGAGCTCTCGCTGATCGGTGCCGCGCTTGACGCGCGGCCGGCGGTCGCCGCACCACCGGGCGGCGAGTGGCGGACATTCATGGCGGGACTCGACGCGGCCATCGACCAGGAGCGCGTGGCGGCACTCGACGCGCGGGATGCGGGAACCGCGACGGGCGTTCCGACCCGGCGGATCGCTGCCTGGTCCCCAACCGGATCGCCCTCGCCGGACCGCCAATCCAGCCAGGCGTCGGGCGCGCGGGGATCGTACACGGGCTACATCGCGATGGCCGCCCTCCTCGCGCTGGTGACGATCAACATCGCGTTCGTGATGCGCTCGCGCGGCACCATGGTCTGGACCGCGCCGAGCGCAGGCCACCACGCTCCCGCGCCAGCCACGGACGACATCGCGGCATTCGAGGCGCTCAGCGAGGAGCACTTCGAGCGATCGAAGCTGGTGGTCCTCGGCCTGGCCACCAAGGACGCCGATCACGCGCAGGCGGGCGACTGGACGTATGAGCGCCGTCTCGCGGCCTCGCTCCTGAGCGATACGCGGATGTACCGGCTCGCGGCGGAAGATCGCGGCCTGCAGCCGCTCGCGGGCGTGCTGCGGGATCTGGAACTGGTGCTGTTGCAGACCTCGCTGACCGACGAGACCGATCCGGCCTCGCTCGGGCAGATCCAGCGGCTGATTGGCAAACGTGACCTGCTGCAGAAAATGGACGCCGTCGCGACGACCGGTCTGTGAACGACGACCGAGGGTCCGCTATTGTGACGATCGACGAGGTACTGGAGTTTCGATGCCGGCAGTGATCAAGGGGCAGACACGCGCAATGACTCACCATCGCATCGCCATCTGCATTGGCGTGGTCATCGGGCTCACGCTGGTTGCCCTGCCGCAGACGGCCCACGCCGCCGGCGCCGAGTCGCCGCGGCTCGAGCGCGCGAAGGATCTGATTGGCGACGAGCAATGGGTCCGTGCGATCGACGAACTGAAAGGGGCCGTTGACGATCCCAAGGAACCCAACCAGGACGAGGCGTTGTTCTGGCTCGCGCACAGTGAGAATCAGGCGCGCGACTCCGCCGCGGCGGTGGCGACGATTCGCCGCCTGGAGCGCGACTATCCCGCGAGCCGCTGGGTGAAGCCGGCCCGCTCGCTGCGGATCGAGATCGCGCAGCGGCTGCAGCGCAACGACGTGCTCTGGTACACAGCCGCTCCGCCGCCACCGCCCCCCGCGCCTCCGGCTCCGATGGCGGTGCCCGCGCCCGGTGCGCCACCGGCCCCACCGGGACCGCCGCCGCCGTCGCCTCCGCCTCCAGCTGCACCACGGGGCGGGGTTCGGGTCCCGGTGCCCCCGCGGCCCCCGGCCGCTCCTGCGCCGCCGCCGCCAGCGTGGGCGCCGCAGCCGCCCATGCCACCGACTCTTTGGACGTCCGAGGGATATACCCCCGATACGGATCTGCGCATCCAGGCGCTCGGCAGCCTGATCCGTGTTGACGCCGCCAGGGTGATCCCGATGCTGAAGCAGATCGGGCTCGACGGCGACAATCCCGGCGAGGCGCGCCGCGCGCTGTTCGTCCTGGCGCAGTCCGGCCGCGCCGACGCGCGCTCGGCCGTCGTGGACGTGGCGCAGACCGGCTCCGATCCGATTCGGCTGGTTGCCGCTCGGGAGCTCGGACGTCTCGGCGGACCTGCTGTGCTCGCCGATCTACTCCAGGTCTACTCGACCGGGAATACGCCGATGAAGTATCAGATCGTGACCTCGCTCGGTCAGCGTGAAGCCGCGCCCGCACTCCTGCGCATCGCGCAATCGGAGCCGGATCAGCGGCTGCGGGACGTGGCGATTGTCACGCTTGGCCGCGCCGGCGGCCGGGATCAGCTCGTCTCGCTCTACGCCAAGGCCGCGGAGGGGACCAAGCGTCCGATCATCCTCGGCCTGTTCAACGCACAGGCGGACGACGAACTGATCCAGCTGGCCGAGCGCGAGCGCGATCCGAAAGTGCGGCTCGAGATCCTTTCGCGGCTGCGTCTGCTGGGCACGCCGAAAGCGATGCAGTATCTGGACCGGATCGACCGGCGCTAGCGCGCCTTCTCCCGCCATCCGAAAGCACTTACGAATCCCGAACTCCCCGCCCGCCGCGGCGGAGGTTGAAAGGCCGTCGCCGCAGTGAGTTACAGTAAGCCGGGAATTGGCCCCCGGTTGGCAATCACACGCGCGACAACATGCCTGTCTGTCCTGAAGCAACTGCCGTGCGCGGCCGCCGCCGCGCTCTCGTCGTGTTCGTCAACGCCACCGTCGCCCTGATTGGCGGCGGTCTGACGGCGCTGCTCGGCGCGTTTGCGCTGCGGCCGCCAGGCGCCGCAGCCGCGGGCCGCTGGGTGCGCGCCGGAACGACATCGGATCTGAAGCCGAACGAGCCGTTCGCCCGCGTCCTCGGCGTGTCGCGGGTGGACGGCTGGTATCGCGAGCGTTCCCGCGAGACCGTGTTCCTCGTCTGGGACGGCGCGCAGCAGGTGCGCGCGCTCTCCGCGACGTGTACGCATCTCGGATGTCAGGTGCGATGGGACGGCGCGGATGAAAAATTCAAGTGCCCGTGCCACGGCGGCGTCTACGCCCTGGACGGCACGGTCCTCGAAGGCCCCCCGCCGCGGCCCCTGGACACCATCGAAGCGCGCATCGACTCCGCCGACGCCTCGATCCTGGTGCGCTTGTGAGGGCTCTGTTCGAATGGCTGCACGCGCGGACCGGGTACCGCAGCGCGGCGCGCGTCCTGCTCGACGAACCGCTGCCGCCGGGGACCGGGTGGTTCTTCACGCTCGGCAGCGTGCTGCTCGGTCTCCTGTCGGTCCAGCTCCTCACCGGCGCGTTCCTGACGCTCTACTACGCTCCGACCCCGGATCACGCCTACGATAGCGTCCGCTTCATCACCGGCCTCTCGGCGGGCCGCATCGTCCGCGGCCTGCACCACTACGGCGCGAGCTTCATCGTGGTCGCGATGGTGCTGCACATGCTGCGGGTGATCGCGTTCGGCTCGTACAAGCCGCCGCGCGAGGTGACCTGGCTGTCGGGGCTGGCGCTGCTCGGGCTGATCCTCGCTTTCGCCCTGACCGGCTACCTGCTCCCATGGGACCAGCGTGCATATTGGGCCACCGTCGTCACGATCAACATCTCGAAGCTGACGCCGCTCGCCGGTGAGATGATGGCGTCGGTGCTCCGGGGCGGTCAATCGATCGGCGCGCTGACGCTGACCCGGTGGTATTCCGCGCATGTCATCTTCCTGCCGGTGGCGCTCGTCCTCCTGATCGGTTCGCACCTCGTCCTGATGCGGCGGCAGGGGATCTCGGGCCCGGTGCGGCGACGCGACGGAGCGGAGACGCCGTTCTATCCCGGTCAGGTAGCGCGCGACGTCACCATGGTGCTGGTCGTGCTCCTTGCACTCGCCGTGTTCGCCTGGCGCGGCATGCCCGCGCTCGAAGGCCCGGCCGATCCCACCGACGCCAGCTACATCCCGCGCCCCGAGTGGTACTTTCTCGGGCTCTTTCAGCTATTGAAGTATTTTCCGGGGCGCCTCGAGGTCGTCGGCGCAATGGTGCTGCCGGGGCTCGCGGCGGGGTTCCTCGCGCTGCTGCCCTGGCTCGATCGCGGGGCTGCGCGCGATCCGCGCCAGCGCCGCCTGATCGTCGGCCTGGTTACGCTCGGTGTCGCCGGCGTCGTCGCGCTGACGACGCTCGGATGGCGGGACCGTCCGGTGTCCGCCGCCTCGGGCGATACGTGGACGCTGCGCGAGATCGGCGGCCGCGCGTTCGTGGAGAAGGCCGCGTGCGCCCGCTGTCACTCCGGGACCGGGCTCGCCGATCCGCTCGAAGGGATGCCGACCGCGCGCGGGCCCGAATGGGTGGCGGGCCACATCATCGATCCGGAGATGATTGCGCCCGGGATCCGGGAATCGCCGACGGTCTTGAACGAGCGCGAGACGTCCGCGATGGTCGCCTACACGCGCCGCGCAGCGCGGCAGCCGTACCCGGGCTTCGCGCCGCAGACCGAAGAAGCCGGCGCGATCTTCGCGCGGTTCTGCGTGCGCTGCCACAAGGTGGACGGTGACGGCGGGACGGACGGGCCGGACCTCACGCACGAAGGGAGCAAGCACGACGCGGCGACGCTCCGCCGCTGGATCGTCGATCCGGAGCTGGTCGATCCGAAGGCGGAAATGCCGTCGTTCGGCGAGCGCCTCTCCGCCCCCCAGCTCGACGCCATCGCCGGGTATCTTGCCGGAAGAAAGTGAGCGGGACGGGTTTTATGGTTTTAGGGTTTTAAGGGTTTTAGGTTAGTTCTAGGTTTTAAGTTCTGGGTTGGGGTTGGGGTCAGGGTTTGTGTTTTAGGTTCTGGGTTCACGTTCGGTTGGGTGTCCGGTTCGGTTGTGGAGCCGAGGAACCGAACTGAACTTCTAGTATCATTTCCCCAATGCCCAATCCGCTGCAGGACGGCCTTCGCATCGAGCCGACTCCGGGTCCGACCACGCTCGTGATCTTCGGCGCCTCCGGCGACCTCACGCGGCGGAAGCTGCTGCCCGCCCTCTACCGGCTGTCACTCGGGCAGCGGCTGCCTGCCCGGTTCTCGGTGCTCGGCGTCTCCCGCGAGGATATGGGGGACGACGGATTTCGCACCGTGCTTCGTGACAGTCTTCGGGAATTCGCCGGCGAGAAGCCGGACGAACAGGTGGCGCGATCGCTCGCGGAGCGGATGTACTTCGTCGGCGGCGACTTCAACGATGCCGCGCTCTTCCAGCGAATCGCCGCGCGCCTCCAGGAGATCGACAGCACCGGCGGCGCCCTCTTCTACCTTGCGATTCCCCCCGGCGCATACGCCAACGTGATCCAGCGGCTCGGTGATGCGGGGCTGTCGAGAGCGACCTCGGCGACCGGATGGCGGCGGGTCATCATCGAGAAGCCGTTCGGCGCCGATCTGGCCAGCGCGCAAGCGCTGAACCAGCTGGTGCACAAGCATTTCGACGAGGAGCAGGTCTTCCGCATCGATCACTATCTGGGCAAGGAAACGGTCCAGAACCTGATGGTGTTCCGGTTCGCGAACGGGATGTTCGAACCGATCTGGAACCGTCGCTACATCGATCACGTGCAGATCACCGCGGCTGAGACGGTCGGGGTCGAGCGGCGCGCGGCGTATTACGAATCGGCTGGCGCGCTCCGCGACATGGTGCAGAACCACCTGATGCAGCTGCTGTCGCTGGTCACGATGGAGCCGCCGATCGCGTTCACTGCCGAAGCGTTGCGGAATCGCCGGATGGACGCGCTGCTGTCGGTGCAGCCGATCGTCGAGAACGGCCGGCCGGGCACTCCGAACGTCGTCCGTGCGCAGTACCGGGCCGGGTGGGTCACCGGCGCGGAAGTGCCCGCGTACCGGGTGGAGCCCGGCGTCAACCCGGAGTCGACGACCGAGACCTACGTCGCGCTGCGCGTGCAGCTCGACAACTGGCGGTGGGCGGGCGTCCCGTTCTACCTGCGCACCGGCAAACACCTGCCCAAACGCACGACCGAGATTGCGATTCAATTCCGCCGTCCGCCACTGCAGATTTTTCAGCGCGAGATGCCGACCTCGGTGGCGCCCAACCTGCTGATCATCAACGTGCAGCCGGACGAGGGGATCTCGGTCCGCTTCGAGGCGAAGCTGCCCGGAACGCGCATGCAACTCGCGCCGGTGATGATGAATTTTCGCTATGGCACGGCGTTCGGCGGCTCGGTGCCCGAAGCGTACGAGACGCTGCTGCTCGACGCCATGCTGGGCGATCCCACGCTCTTCGCGCGGCACGACTTTGTCGAGGCGTCGTGGGCGCTGATTACGCCGATCCACGAAAAATGGCGGAAGGAGCCGGTGGAAGAGCTGCCGTCGTACGAGGCGGGCGAGTGGGGGCCCGCGGAAGCTGACGAGCTCATCACGCGCGACGGCCGCCGCTGGAGAACGCTATGACCGATGCGGCGACTGCTGATCACCTGCTCCCGAACGGCCAGGAGGTGCCATTCGCCGAGATCGAGTCGGCGCTCGGCGGCGGGGCGGAAGAGGGGAAGCGCGGCGCGGGGTTCGGGCTCACCGCCACGATCGTCGTGGTCGGGCCGCCGGCGCGTCTGCCCGAGGCCGCGAACGCGCTCGGCGAGCTGACCGACGTCGGCATCCGCACCATCCTGATCTCCTATGGGACCAACGCCTCGCCGACGGTCTGCGTCGCCGAGCACACGGTGGCGCTCGAGGGGCTGCTGCCGCACTACGTGAACAACGCGATCGCCGCGCTGCGGCTGTCCAGCCTGCCGACGTTCGTCTGGTGGCGCGGCGGCTCGGAGGACTACCTGACCGGGCTTGCGAGCCTCGCGGATCGTCTCGTGCTCGATGCCGAGGATCCCAAGACGGTCTGGGCGCGCGCGGGCACGTTCGATACCGCGATCAGCGATCTGCGCTGGACGATGCTGACGAGATGGCGGGCGCTGATGGCGCACTTCTTCGATATTCCAGAAGTCCGGACCGCCGCGCCGGAGTTCCAGCGCCTGGTCATCGAGGGTTCCGATCCGCCGGCGGCCCGGCTGTTCGCCGCCTGGCTCGCCTCCAGTCTCAAGAGGAAGCAGGCGGTGCCGATGGAGCTGCATGAACGGCCCGGCGCCGCTCCGATCGAGCAGATCAGTCTGGGCGGCGGCGACCAGCAGCTGACGCTGCGGCTCGGGCCGCAACGCACCTGCATCGAAACGACCGCGCAGGTGCACGGATATGCGGCCGCGTCGCGGACCGTGTCGCTCGGCGATCAGGGCCTCGCCGCCCTGATCGGCGAGGAGCTTCGTATCCGGTCGCGGGACCTCGCGTTCGAGCGCGCGGTTGCCGCCATCGAGGGGATCGCATGAGTGGATCACAGTTCGGCATGATCGGCCTCGGCACCATGGGGCGGAACCTGGCCCTCAACATCGAAGACCACGGGTACAGCGTGGCGGTCTGGAACCGGGAGCCGGAGTGGGTCGCCGACTTCCTGAAGGATCATGCCGGCGGCAAGTTCGAGGGGACGACGACCCTCGAGGCGTTCACCGCCGCGCTCGAGCGCCCCCGCCGGATCATGATGATGATTCCCGCCGGCAAGCCCGTCGACGACATGATCGAGAAGCTGAAGCCGCTCGTCGAGCCGGGCGACATCCTGATCGATGGCGGCAACTCGTGGTTCGAGGACACCAGGCGCCGCGAAGCGGCCCTGCGCGACGCCGGCATCCACTTCATTGGCTGCGGCGTATCCGGCGGCGAAGAAGGGGCCCGGTTCGGGCCGTCGTTGATGCCCGGCGGGCCGGCCGATGCGTGGCCGCTGGTGCGTGACGTGCTCGAGGCGATCGCCGCGAAGACGGAAGCAGGGCCCTGCGTGACCCATGTCGGTCCCGACGGCGCGGGACACTTCGTCAAGATGGTGCACAACGGCATCGAGTACGGCGACATGCAGCTGCTCGCTGAAAGCTGGGACGTCATGCGCCGCGGCCTCGGGATGACGGCGCCCGAGACGGCCGATCTGTTCGACGTCTGGAACGCCGGCCCACTCGAGTCGTTCCTGACCGAGCTCACCGCCAAAGTGTGCCGCAAGCTCGACGAGCACACCGGCAAGCCGCTCGTCGACATGGTGCTCGACCAGGCGGGCCAGAAGGGCACCGGCAAGTGGACCGCGCAGGTCGCGCTCGACCTGGCTGTGCCGATCCCGACGATTGCCGCCGCGCTCGACGGCCGCGTGCTCTCGAGCATGAAGGACGAGCGCGTCGCGGCGTCCAAGGTCCTCAACGGTCCCGACTCGCTGGCACGGTTCGGGCGCGACGACCGCCAGCAGGTGATCGACGATCTGCGGGATGCGCTGTACGCGGCGCGGATCTGCGCCTATGCGCAGGGCATGGCGCTCATCCGCGCCGGTTCCGACGCCTACAAGTGGAACGTGGACCTGGCGGAGATTGGACGGATCTGGAAGGGGGGCTGCATCATCCGCGCGCGCCTGCTCGATCAGGTGCGCCACGCCTTCGCGGCACAGCCCGCGCTCAAGAACCTGTTGCTCGATCCGGGACTTGGCGACGTGGTCGAGGCGGTCCAGTCCGGATGGCGCCGGACCGTCGCCCGCGCCGCCGAGGCCGGCCTGCCGTTCCAGGCGCACACCGCGTCGCTCGCGTACTTCGATGCCTACCGCGCCGAGCGGCTGCCCCAGAGCCTGACGCAGGGCCAGCGCGATGCCTTCGGCGCGCACACCTACGAGCGCATCGATCGGCCCGGCGCGGTGCACACGGAATGGCTCTAGGTTCGGGGCGGGGCTCGGGCACAGCCCCCAGACTCCCCTAAGCCCTAAGCCCTAAGCCCTAAGCCCTCAGCCTTAAGCCTGCCAACAATGATCAGTCATCACGCGACCGCGCTGAACCTGTCGAGCGTGCTCGAGTGCCAGGCGATGCTGACCCCCGATCGCATTGCGGTGACGTGCGGCGCCGCGCAGATCACCTACGCCGAGCTCAATGCGCGCGCGTCGAAAGTGGCCGGCGCGCTCGTCACACTGGGCATCGGACCCGGCGACCACGTAGCGCTCTCCTGCCCGAACCTGCCCTGGTTTCCGATCGCCTACTACGGCATCCTGAAGGCGGGCGCGGTGGTCCTGCCCCTGAACGTGATGCTGAAGCCTCGCGAGGTGGCCTATCACCTCAAGGACGCGGACGCCAAGGCGCTGCTCGCGTTCGAGGGGACGCCTCAGCTGCCGCTCGCGGCGATCGCCCGCGAGGCCTGCGAGGCGTCCGGCTGCCCGCAGCTGGTGATCATGACGTCCGATCCTGCGGCGCCCAGTCCAGTGGCGCCGGCGGTGACGCTCGACCAGTTGATGCGGGAGCAGCCGTCCGCCTTCGAGACGCGCCCTCGGCGGCCGGACGACACCGCCGTCATCCTCTACACGTCGGGCACGACCGGACATCCGAAGGGCGCGCAGCTGACGCACGAGAACATGCTGCTGAACGCGGCGGTGTCGCGCGACGTCCTCCAGCCGGGCGCGATCGGCGGCCTGGAACAGAACGTCTCGCTCATCACGCTGCCGCTCTTTCACTCGACCGCGCAAACCTGCCAGATGAACGCCGGTTTCTACGGCGGGTACCGCATCGTGCTCCTCCCGCGCTTCGACCCCGCGCTCGTCCTCCAGACCATCGTTCAGGAACAGGTGGGGTTCTGGATCGGGGTGCCGACGATGTACTGGGCGCTGCTGGCTCATGTGGCCACCGGGATTGACCCCGCGCCGATTGCGAAGAGCCTCCGCGTCTGCGCGTCCGGCGGCGCGCCGCTGCCGATCGACGTGCTCCAACGCTTCGAGAGCACGTTCGGGGTCCGCATCATGGAGGGCTACGGCCTGTCCGAGACGTCGCCGGTCGTGACCTTCAATCATCTCCAGCGGCCCAGTAAACCCGGGACAGTCGGACTGCCGGTACTCGGCGTCTCGGTTCGTACGGTGGACGACGACGGACGGCCGGTCGGGACCGGGGAGCGCGGCGAAATCGTCGTGCGCGGACCGAACGTCATGAAGGGCTACTACAACCGGCCGGAGGCCACCGCCGAGGCGATGCGCGGCGGCTGGTTCCACACCGGCGACATCGGGATCCTCGACCAGGACGGGTACCTCTCCGTCGTCGATCGGAAGAAGGACCTGATCCTGCGCGGCGGGTTCAACGTCTATCCCCGCGAGCTCGAGGACGTCTTCCTGACGCATCCGGCGGTCGCGATGGTGGCCATCGTCGGCATGCCCGACGAGCGGCTGGGCGAAGAGATCAAGGCCTTCATCGTCAAGAAGCCCGGCGCGTCGGCCACCGAAGAGGAACTGCGCGAGTGGGGCCGGGAGCAATTTGGGTCCTACAAGTATCCGCGGCTGGTCGAGTTTCGCGACTCGCTGCCAATTAGCGCGACCGGGAAGATCCTCAAGCGGGCGCTGAAGGGCGGCGCGAGCGCGGCGTGACCGCCTGCTTCGTCCGGTGACGTCTCTCCCCCCGGACAGAAATGTGATCGCAGGATCACGATTGTTTCCGCCATGCTGAACGCGGCACCGATCCCCAGGGTCAGCGACCGTCGCTCGCGGGCTTCCACCTCCGACAACAGACAGATTCGTGGCGGTCGGATTGCATCGCGCATGCGTGTAGGCGGGCAGCACGAGGCGGTGTACTTCGGGGAGGTGGGGCGGGCGCCGGGTAGTCCCGCGGGCCGCTGGAGATCGGCGGACCGATCCTGCGGGCGGACCAGGACCGCGTCATTGCCTGCCCCTGTGGGGTGGGGTATATTCGCTCGCGTATGGCTCTGGATCTTCCACCGTCTCATCACCGCGCCACGGGGCTCGTCGATGTCCTCGATCGCGTGCTCGACAAGGGGCTGGTGATCGCCGGAGACATCAAGGTGTCGCTCGCTGAAGTCGAGCTGTTGACGATTCGGATCCGGCTGCTGGTGTGTTCGCTGGACAAGGCGCAGGAGATCGGGCTCGATTGGTGGCGCTACGATCGCGACCTGTCGCCTGGGGCTCAGCGAACCGCGATTGCGGAGCACGACGCGCTCCGCGTGCAGATCGAGAAGCTCGAACGGAAGGTGGACGCCCTTTCGGCTGCCCCCAGCCGGAAACGGCGCAAACGTTAGGACGGGTTCAGGACCTTCAGAGCCCCAGGCGTCCTCCATGGCCGCGGCTTTGCCGGCCGCGGCGGTCTCGAGGCCTCCTCTCGAACGGATTCTCCGCACAGCAGGAGCAACGAATGGCAGTTGAACGGCAGCAGGGCGGCACGAGTCTGATCGACGTGCTCGACCGGGTGCTCGACAAGGGCATCGTGATCGACGCCTGGGTGCGCGTGTCGCTGGTCGGCATCGACCTGATCACGGTCGAGGCGCGGGTGGTCGTCGCGTCGATCGATACCTACCTGAAGTACTCGGAAGCGGTGGGACAGGTCTCGCCCGTCTCGCGCCCCCAGGCGGAGCTGACCGCACACCAGAACGTGCTCGCCGAGAACGTGGCGCTGCGCGCCGAGCTCGCCGCCGCCAGGAGCACCGCCAAGACGCTGGCGAAGAGCCGCGTCAGGAACGCCCGGGCGCCGGTCCGGAAACGGCGCAGCGAAGGATAACGCGTGGCCCGGTCCGCCACAGCGACGGCCGCGCCGTTTCACGGGGTCGACATGGAAGCGAAGCTCGCGCTGCTGGAGTTTCTGCTCACCAGCACCGACCTTCGGACATCTGCGCGACGCGCCATGGACTGGCTGGCCTCGAGGACCGGCGTCCGCCAGGCGATCGTCGCGGTCGCCGAACCCGGCCTCGGACCGCTGGTCCTGGCCGCGGAAGTGGGCGTCTCGTCGTCCGCGATCGCCGAGTTCTCGCTCAATCGCGAGGACGAGGGGCACCCGTTGATCCGCGTCATGGAGGGGACGGAGCCCGCCTACTTCGACGCCGCCTCCTCACGGTTCCGTTCCCCTCTCGACGGTCTGCCGTTTCACGCAATCCCGCTGCGCGCAGACGATGAAGTCACCGCGCACGGACTGCTGCTGGCGAGCGCGTCCGATCGGCGCGTCCATCCGGACGTCCTGTGGCTGGCGCGGATGCTCGGGCGCCACGTGTCGCGGCTGGTCAGCCGGCAGATACTCGCGGAGACGCGCTTCGGCCAGGAGCGGATGCTGCTCTACAGCATCATCAACGCGGTCACCGATCCGATTCTCCTCACCGACACCGAAGGCAAGCTGATCGTCGCCAACACGCACGCCGAGAAGCTGTTCGCCGCGCCGGAGGACGCCGGCGAAGGGTGGCGTCGCGCGGTGGCGCTCAACAACATGCTGTTCTCGGCGGCCTTGTCGACGAGCGCGGTGGCGGAGATCGAGCTCACGCGGCGCGAGCTGCTGCTGGTCGATCCGATCGAAGGATCCGACCTGCTGTTCGAGCTGCTCAGTTCCCGCGCGAAGGACGAGCGGCAGGGCACCTACGTCGTGTCGGTGCTGCGCAACGTCACCGATCTGGCCCGCGCCAAGGAAGAAATCGAGGAGAGCTATCGGACGCTGCGCCTCGCGCAGGCCGAGGTGCGCGACGAGCGCCATCGCCTCGAGCTGATCATCGACTCGGTCGCCGATCCGATCCTGGTCACCGATCAGGAAGGGGACATCGTGCTGCTGAACGAGCCGGCCGAGCGGCTGTTCAACCTGCCGACCTCGGCGGGTGAGCCGGCGCAGCGGCGGGTGCAGGGCAATGGCGCCAACCTGACCTCGTTCGTCTCGAACGTGCTGACCCGCAGCGGCGAGCAGCGCTACCGCGGTGAAATTCAGCTGACCGATCCCGCCACCGGCCGCCCCTCGCCGGTCGAGGGTCTGGCCGGGCAGATCCTCTCCGAGCAGGGGGAGTTGATGTGGGTCGTGACGATCCTGCACGACCTCACCGAAGCGCTCGACAAGGCGCGGCTCTACGAGCAGCTCGAGGCGTCGGCCGCGCAGCTGGAACGCCGGGTCCAGGAAGCCACGGCCGAGCTCGCCGATCAGAACGAGCTGCTGCGCCGTCAGCACATCGCGCTCGAGCAGGCGTCGGCGCTGAAATCACAGTTTCTCGCGAACATGTCGCACGAGTTCCGGACGCCCCTGAACGCGATCCTGGGCTACACGCACATGCTGCTGAACGGCGTCACCGGCACGGTGGCCGACGCGCAGCGCAAGAGCCTGACCCGGATCGACTCGAACTCGCGGCACCTGCTCGCGCTCATCAACGACATCCTGGACATCACCCGGATTGAAGCCGGCCGCATGCCGCTCAACCTGACCTCGTTCCGAGTCGCCAATCTCGTGGACGAAGTGATGTCCGAGCTGGAGCCGATCATCAAGCGATCGAACCTCGTCGTCCGCGCGAACATGCCCCGCGGGCTGCCGGCGATCAAGAGCGATCGGCAGAAGGTGAAGCAGATCGTCCTCAACCTGCTCAGCAACGCGCTGAAGTTCACGCCATCGGGATCGGTCACGATTGGCGCAGCGTTCAATGCGAAGGCTCGCACTTTGGACATCGCCGTCACCGACACCGGCGTCGGGATCGCGAAGGAGCACCAGGCGACCGTGTTCGAAGACTTCCGTCAGCTCGACAGCTCTCCGGCGCGCGGCTATGGCGGCACCGGGCTCGGCCTGTCCATCTGCCGGCGCCTCTCGCAGATGCTCGGAGGGTCGTTTGATCTGGAGAGCGCTCCGGGCCGGGGCTCCCGGTTCACATTGCGCCTGCCGGCGCGGCTCAGGCGGCGATGAGCGATACTGACGTGCGGTTGCCGCTCGTGCTCGTGGTCGAGGACTATCAGGACGCGCGGGAGATGTACGCCGCGTACCTGCAGTTCTCCGGGTTCCGGGTCGCCGAGGCGACCAACGGGGTCGAGGCGATCGAGAGGGCGCTCGAGTTGCTGCCGGACATCATCCTGATGGACCTCGCGCTGCCCAAAATGGACGGCTGGGAAGCCACCCGCCGGTTGAAGTCGGACGAGCGCACGAAACACATCCCGATCGTCGCCTTGACCGGGCACGCGCTAGCCGGACACGCCGAGGGGGCCAGGCAGGCAGGATGCGACGCGTTCGTGACGAAGCCGTGCCTTCCCGACGTCCTCGTCGCGGAAATTCAGCGGATGCTGGGCTCCGACCCGCCGATCGATATTCAGGGGGATGGGCGCCCCACCAAGACGACCAGGAATCAGGGCTGAGCCACCCGCAGGGCTGGCGTCCGGGCAGGTGAGATGGCAAAGAGGCCGAAGACAGTCAAAGCTCCCACGAAACGCCTGAAGGCCGTTGGCGGCGCCAAGCGGGAGCGGGCCGGCCGTACGCCGGTTCTGGTGCGGGGGCCGCGCCGCAAGCTCGAGAACGTACCGATGTCCCGGCAACCCGCGAAGGGCACCGGCCTGGCGGCCGTTGCAAAGCCGGAGGACTCGAACGCGGGGAAGTACGTCTACTGCGTGATCAAGTCTGAGCGCCCGCTCAGTTTCGGCATGCTGGGGATCGGTCCCGATCCGGCGGAGGTGCACACCGTCCACTACCGGGATATCGCGGCGATCGTGTCGAACACGCCGATGGTGGTGCAGGATCCCACGCGCGACAACGTCCTCGCGCACCAGCGGGTCAACGAGACGGTCATGCAGCACCACACCGTCATCCCGATGTCGTTCGGGACCGTGTTCAAGACCGGCGACGACATCATGGAGCTGCTCCGCTCGGCCTACGACGCGTTCACCGACGTCCTCAACAAGATGCAGGACAAGTTCGAGTTCGGTCTCAAGGTGCTCTGGGATCGCGACCAGGCGATCCGGGAGATCGAGGACGAAGACGAGGACATCCGCCGCCTCAAGGGGGAGATCTCGTCGCAGCGAGGCTCGACCTATTTCGCCCGGATGCAGTACGGCCGGCTGATCGACGCGGCGTTGCAGGCGCGCTCCGAGCGCTACGTCAGCGAGATCTTCGAGGCGCTGCGCGACGTCTCCGTCGCCTCACGCTCGAACAAGCCGATCGGCGACCGGATGATCATGAACGCCGCCTTCCTGGTCGCGCGCACGCTCGAACAGGCCTTCGACGCACGCGTCAAGGATATCGGGCAGCGCTACGACAAGCTGACGTTCAAGTACACCGGTCCCTGGCCGCCGTACAACTTCGTCAACATCCGGTTGAAGCTCGAACGCGCGCACTGAACCCAGGTTGTCGTCGACCGACCCGGTGCTCCTGCGGAGGCCGGACTCCGGATCCCGGACGCCGAGCCCCGGATCCCGATTGAGGCGTGCGGGGGGCTCGCACGCGGCAGAGACATGTTCATCCTCGACACGATGCTGATCGGCGGGCTCCGGTTTGTCTTCGGCAAGATCGCCGCGGCGGTCGATACCGAGCTGAACGACGACACCGCCCTCCGCGAGCAGCTGCTGGCCGCGCAGATGCGCGTCGAGCTCGGCGAGATGACGCCGGCGGAATTCGACCGGTTCGAAGCGGACGTCCTCGAGCGCCTGCGTGAGATCCGCGAACGGAAACAAGGCGCCGGCGCCGCGACGCTCACGTCGGACGACTACAAGATCACCGGGATCGAAGCCACGTTCGGAGGAGACGATCACTCGCAAGAGTAGAACTGCTCGCAAGTGTCCAACCGTCCGGCTGAAGCCCGAGGCCGCCAATCCCCGCTACCACTTCGTCGGCGGCAAGGGAGGCGTCGGGAAGACCACCTGCGCGGCCGGAATCGCCCTCGCCGCCGCTGCCGCGGGACAGCGCATTCTCCTCGTCTCCACCGACCCGGCGCCGTCGCTGGCCGACGCGCTGGGGCGGCCGCTCGCCTCGGCGCCACGGGCCGTCCCGCTCCGTCGCGGTTCGCTTGATGCGGTCGAAATCGATGCGCGGCGCGCTCTCGCGAAATGGCTGGCCACCCGCCGCGCCGCCCTCGAACGCATCGCGCTTCGCGGGACGTGGCTCGATCGCGACGACGTGGCCCGGCTGCTGCGGCTCTCACTCCCGGGGATCGACGAGGTCGCGGCGCTGTTCGAGGTCAGCCGGCTCGCCGGACGCAAATCCTACGATCTGATCGTCGTCGACACCGCGCCGACCGGACACACGCTCCGGATGCTGACGATGCCCGCCACTCTGCGCGGGATGGCCCGCGTGTTCGACCACATGCAGGCCAAGCATCGCGTGATGGTCGAAGCGCTGCGCGGCGGATGGGCGCCGGACGCCGAGGACCAGCTGATCGGGGAAATCGACGCGGATGGACGCGAGCTCGCGGAGCTGCTGCGCGATCCGGCGCGGACGCGCCTGTCCTGGGTCACGCTCCCGGAGGCCATGGCGATCGAGGAAACCGCGGACGCGGCCGCCGTGCTCCGAGCCGAGGGTATTCCGCTCCACGACATCATCGTCAATCGCATCACGCCACAGGCCGATCGCCGCTGCTCGTGGTGCGACGCGCGCCGCGGTCTCGAGCAGCGCGCGATCGGGATCCTTCGCGTCCGTCTGCCCGCCGTCCGGCTTACCGCGGTGGGGTGGCGCGACGCGGAGCCCCGTGGCCTGCGCCCGCTTGCCGGCATCGGCGCGGAGGTTGCGGCGGATGTCACCCCGCGCGGTCCAGAGCGCGCACCGGTCCAGAAGTGGCGCGCGGCGATGCCGCGGGCGCCGCGCGCGAATGTCCCGCAGATCCTTGGAGGAGCTGACACCCGGCTGGTGCTCTTTGGCGGCAAGGGTGGCGTCGGCAAGACGACCTGCGCGGCGGCGGCGGCGATCGCGCTGGCTGCCGGCGCGCCGCGGCGCCGGGTGCTGCTGCTGTCAACCGATCCGGCGCACTCCCTGGGGGATGTGTTCGGGGCCGGCGTCTCGGACGTTCCGAGCGCAATCAAGGGAGCGCCGGTCAACCTGCAGGTGCGCGAGATCGACGCGGCAGCGGGATTCCGCCTGGTGCGGGAGCGATACGCCGGCGCCATCGAAGCGCTGTTCGATCGCGTCTCGCAGGGCGGCTCGAGCGGGATCGGCCTGGACGCGCGGCACGACCGGGTGGTGATGCACGACCTCATCGAGCTGGCGCCTCCCGGGATCGACGAGCTGGCGGCGGTCATCGATGTCACTGACGCGCTCGACCGATCCGGACGGCCGGACACGAACGGCGGCTACGACGTGATCGTGATGGACACGGCGCCGAGCGGACACGCCCTGCGGCTGCTCGAGATGCCCGCGCTCGTGCAGGACTGGACCCGCGCGCTGATGTCCATCCTGCTCAAGTATCAGGCGGTGACCGGCATCGGAGAGTTGGGAGCCATGCTGCTGAGGCTGTCGCAGGGCCTCGGCCGGCTCCGAACGCTGCTGACGGATCCGGGGCGCGCCTCCTTCGTCGTGGTCACGAGAGCGGCGGCGCTTCCTCGACAGGAGACGGTCCGGCTGATTCGATCGTTGCGCCGGATGCGGGTGCATGTGCCGACGGTCGTGATCAACGCTGCCGGCCGCGGCACGTGCGCGCGCTGCCGCCGCGCCGACGCCGCCGCGGATCGCGAGCTGAGCTCGCTGCGGCACGCCGCCGGTCTCCGCGGCCTGCGCATCGCGGTCACTCCAGCCGAGATCCCGCCGCCGCACGGCGCGGCGTCGCTGCGCCGGTGGCAGCGCACCTGGATCGAATTGACATCTCTGGCATGATGCCCCGATGGCGACGCGCTGGAGGTATACGCACGACGACGATAGGAAGCAATAGCGGGGGGGGGCCGAAGGGCCGCTATCCGCCCCGGGGCCCCATGCGCAGAAGCGTCATGACCACTCTTCTCCGGCTGAGGCGGCGGGGTATCCCCATAGGGTAACGCGATCCACCCCATCGGGGCCGGGGTGCCGGGATGACCTCAACGCGAGAATCCATGCGGTCCGACACCACCACATGCTGAAGGTCAAGACCATCACCGGCTCGACCCGCGGTCATGCCCGCGCGCCTCTGGTGGCATCCTGCAAATACCAGAGTGCGTCAAGTACCGGTCATCGCGCACTTGTGTCTCGATGCGCGCCGGTGTCGCAGGACGAGAACGATCGGCCGTCATCAACTGTGAGCGTTCGAGCACGCCTCCCGTGCGCATGGAATACGATGCACGAGTGACCAGCGACTTCGATCGCACACGGGGGGTCCTCAAGTGGCGATTGCTTGCCGTCGGCGGCGTGCTGGTGTTGGCCATGTTGATCGGGACGCTCGGGTTCCGCTTCGTCGAGGGGTGGCCGCTCTTCGACGCCTTCTACATGGCGCTCATGACGCTGACGACCGTCGGCTACGGCGAGGTTCATCCGCTGTCGTTTCACGGCCGGGTATTCGCGTCGTGCCTGATGCTCGTGGGGGTGGCGACGGTCTTCGTGTCGTTCGCGATCCTCGGCGACACGCTGCTGCACCTCGAACTGGCCGACTACTTCGGCCGTCGACGGAGAACGCGCATGCTTGAACACATCGCCGGACATTACATCGTCTGCGGCGCCGGCCGCGTCGGCCGGAGCGTCGTGCTCGAACTGTTGCGGGACGGCGCCCAGGTGGTACTCGTCGACCACGATCTCGAGCGGGCAAAGTGGGGCGAGGCACTGGGTATCGTGATCCTGACGGCGGATGCCTCAAAGGATGAGACGCTCCGCCAGGCGCGTATCGACACGGCCGTCGGCCTCGTGTCGGCGATCAGCAGCGACGCTGAAAACGTGTACGTGACACTGTCGGCGAAGGTGCTCAACCCGTCGCTGCACATCGCCGTCAGAGCGAGCGACGAGCAGGCAGAGGAAAAGCTGCGGCGCGCCGGCGCGACCACGGTCCTGACACCGTATACCTACATCGGCCATCGCCTGGCGCAGTCACTGCTGCGACCACACGTCGTCAGCTTTCTCGACGTGGCATCGGCGTTCGGTCGGACCGACCTGGATCTCGAGATCGAACAGGTGCCCGTCGCGCCCGGTAGCTTCCTGTCGTCGAAGACACTGGAGGAGGCACACCTTGGGAGGAGCTATGGCGTGATCGTGCTGGCCGTGCGCCGGCAGAGCGGGACGATGCATTTCAATCCGCAGGCCGACGTCCGGCTCACGGCCGGCGACGTGCTCATCGCGATGG
>JBDTSX010000007.1:0-19547 GCA_039930925.1 Acidobacteriota bacterium
CTTCAGCTCGATCCTGCTCTACCGCCTCGCGGTCGATACCGGGAAGTTCGAGATTATCAAGGACTCGGTCGGCGGCCTGACGACCGACCGCCGGCTGCAGGCGATGTTCATCGCCTTCTCGTTCGGCGCTTTCATCGAGGGGGCCGCCGGCTTCGGCGCGCCGGTGGCGGTCTCGGGCGCGATGCTGGCAGGCCTGGGCTTCCCGCCGTTTTACGCCGCAGGGATTTGCCTGCTCGCCAACACCGCGCCGGTCGCCTTCGGGTCGATCGGCATTCCGGTGACGACCCTGGCGAACGTCACCGGCATCCCGGTGATGCTGCTGAGCGCAATGGTCGGCCGGCTGTGCGCCATGATCTCGGTGATCATTCCCGGCTACCTGATCGTGATCATGGCCGGCGTCAGGCGCGCGCGGGAGGTGCTGCCAGCCATCCTGGCATGCGGCCTCTCGTTCGCCGGGATGCAGTTTTACGTCTCGAACTACGTCGGGCCCGAGCTCACCGACATCATGAGCTCGCTGACCTGCATCGCGGTGATGGTGCTGGTGCTGAAGTTCTGGAAGCCGCCGAGCATCATGCGGCTCGAGGGAGACACGCCGGTCGCCGTCGCGACGAAACCGCATAGCGGGAGAGAGCTTCTGCTCGCGTGGCTGCCCTACATTCTGCTGGTCATCTTTGTGCTGGTGTGGGGGAACGCCGACGTCAAGCGGGCGATCAACCAGTGGACCAACAGCCTGCTGCCGGGCTTCCTGCCAAGGAGCCCGACGGTGTTGAACGGCTTGCAGGTTCCCGGGCTGCACGGGTTGATTACACGGATTCCGCCGGTCACCGCGCGGCCGGCCCCCTATCCCGCCGTCTACGAGTTCAACTGGTTGAGCGCCTCGGGGACCGCCTGCTTTCTGGCCGTCCTGGCCACGGCGGTCTGCCTGCGCGTCAGCCCCGGCCGCTTCGTCGATGCCTACAAGGCGACCTTTTTCCAGTTGAAGATGTCGATCGTCACGATCGCGAGCATGTTGGGTCTCGCTTACCTCATGAACTACTCGGGCATGACCTCCACGCTGGGCCTGGCACTCGCCACCTCCGGCCGGGCGTTTCCATTCTTCAGCGCGGTGCTCGGATGGCTCGGCGTGTTCCTCACCGGGAGCGACACATCCGCCAATGCGCTCTTCGGCAATCTCCAGGTCGTCACCGCGACGGCGCTCGGCCTGAACCCCGTGCTCACCGCGTCGGTGAACTCGGCGGCAGGCGTGATGGGAAAGATGATCTCACTCCAGAGCATCGCCGTCGCGGTGGCAGCCACCGGCATGTCGCCGGCTGACGAGAGCCGGCTGTTTCGCTTCACCATCAAACACAGTGTCGTGCTGATGGTCGCGATGGGCATTCTGTCGATGCTCTTTGCCTACGTCTTTCCCGGCCACGTGCCCGCGATCCCCCCGCGGTAAGAGCGCGCCGGGTGCCGGCGACGCAGCATGTTAGGATGCTGTCGTTTGAGGCCCACTCGCGGCGGCGGATGACCCAGGTGCCTCCGCTCCGGATCCCGGACCCCGGTTCCCGGATTCCGGATCCCGGATCCCGGGTCCCGAGTCCCGAGTCCCGAGTCCCGGCCCTCAGACCGGAACGCCGTGCCGGCGTTCAACGCCGTGCCGGCGTTCGACGCCGGCCCCAGCTGCAACGCGATCAGGAGACGTGCATGGCGATGATCTCGAGGAGAGACTTCTTCAGGAAAACCGCGACCGATGCCGCCGTGGCCGGCTTCCTCGCGTCGGGCGCGGTCAAGCTGGGCGCCGCGCCGCTCGGGCTGCCGATCGGCAGCCAGACCTATCCCCATCGGGCAATGGTCCTGGAAGGGAACTTTGCCGGACTCTGCCAGATGTTCGTTGACATCGGCGTGCAGAGTATCGAGCTGTGCTCGCCGAGCTACCGCGAGTTCGCCGGCCTGGCCGACGGGAAAGCGACGAAGAAGATCATCGACGATCACGGGTTGAAGTGCCCGAGCGCGCATTTCGGCATGAACGTGCTCCGCACGAAACAGCCGGAGATGATCGCCTGGGCCAAGGACATCGGCATGACGCAGATGGCCACCGCGAGCCTCGGCGGCAAGGTCACCGCGGGCGTCACCACGATGGACGAGGTCAAGCGCGCCGCGGACGAGTACAACACGATCGGCGCCGAGGCCGCCAAGGCTGGCCTTCAGCAGCTGCTCCACGACGAAGGCTTCGAGATGTCGCGGGTCGATACGCCCGACGGACGCCTCACCTACGAAGTCCTGCTCGAGCTGCTCGATCCCAAGCTCGTGAAGATGCAGTTCCAGATGTCCGCGATGCGGGCCGTGGGCGATCCGGTGATGTACTTCACGAAATACCCGGGACGCTTCACCTCGATGCACTTGCAGGGTGTTGATCTGAACGCGCCGATGCCGGCGGCACGCGGCGCGGCTCCCGCGGGCGCCCCACCCGCGACTCCTGCGGCGGCGGCACCCGGTGGTGCGCAGTCCGGACAGGCAGCCGGACGTGGAGCTGGCACGGCCGCGGGGGCCGGGGCCGGAGGCGTGGCGGTCGGCAAGGACAGCCTCGACTGGGCGAAGATCTTTGCCGCTGCAAAAACCGGCGGCGTGATCAATTACTTCGTCGAGCAGACCTGGGACCTGACCCGGGACAGCGTTGCGTTCCTGAAGAAATTGAACGTCTGACCCGAGAGACCCCCTGGGCCACGGGTCGTCTCAGATGGTGATCGTGCGGGTGCGGCCGACGACGTGCCAGCGTGCTCGGGCGTACCCCTCCCGCACCACGACCGCCTCGTCGTGGAGGGCCACGGTCGGACACACGTGCCACGGGATACCGTAGAAGCAGGCGCCCACCGGAATCTCTTCCGCCCGGTCGGTCTCCACGACCAGATGCTCCTCGCTGTGTCCGATCGCGCGCATTGGCGGCGCGCCCAGCAGCTCGACCCGCGGCGGCGGCCCTTCCGACGCGACCGCCTTGTGTCCGAGGTCGAGGCAGAGCACGTTCGGGCCCGGCTTGCTGACAACCCGCGTGAGCACGAGGACCGCCGGCAGGAAATCCAAGTCCGGCAGCGTCCTGCTATATCCCAGATCCCAGAACACGGCGGTACCGGGGCTGCACTCGACATCGCTCCGCTGCGCATGCATCGGAAAGGTCGGCGTGCCGCCCGCGACGACTGCCGGCACCGGCAGGCCCGCGCCCAGAAGCTCGGCGCGCAGCGCGCTCACTGGACCGAACGCCAGCTCGCAGGCGCGCGTGCGCTCGGCGAGATCGGTGTCGTGAATGTGCCCGTCGTAGGCGTGCAGGCCCGCGGCGTTGAGCCCTGGCAGCGTTGAGATCAGCCGGTACAGCTCGACGGCGCGAGGCCCCGGCGCGATGCCGGTGCGGTGCATACCGCAATCGAGATCGAGGAACAGATTCAGGGTCACTCCCGCCGTGACGGCGGCGTTCGCCAATGCCCGAATCGTTCCCTCATCGTCGGCCACGGCCGAGAACGTGGTGGCTGGGAACGTCTGCACGAGACGAACGAAGCGGGCCACGTTCGGCCCGACCGGCTGATACGCGAGCAGGACGTCCGGCGCGAGACACGCGGCCACCATCTCGCCTTCCGCAATCGTGGCGCACTTGAACCTGGTGATCCCCTGATCCATCTGCATGCGGATGACTTCGGGGAGCTTGTTGGTCTTGATGTGCGGCCGGAGCCGTTCCGTACCGCCGGCGATGCGAATCATCCGCCGGATGTTCTCTTCGACACGATCCGGATAGACCAGCAGCGCCGGCGAGGCGATCTCGTCCTCGTTGCTGATCGAGTACCAAGCTGTGTTCATGACGCGGTCAGGGTCTCGCAAACGCCGGGGCTGAATCCACCGGCGGGCACGGGACCACTCTATCGCGATTCTTCGGGCCGAATCGGCCGGCCCCAACGGGGGAGGTTCGAGGTCAGGGCGTGAAGCATCTTGACAGGCCAAGGTGACTGTCATACTGTCATATGACAGTAACCCAATGCGCTTCCAATTGAATTTCACGTCCGGCAAGCCCGTTTACCTGCAGCTCGTCGACCAGGTCAAGTCCGCGGCCGCCTCCGGCGCGGTCCGGCCGGGTGAGCCGCTGCCGTCGATCCGCCCGCTCGCCGAGGAGCTGCGGGTCAATCGCAACACCGTCGCCAAGGCGTATGGGGAGCTCGAGAGCCAGGGGGTGATCGAAACCATCGCGGGCAAAGGCTGCTTCGTTCGCGCCGGCAGCTCCCCCTTCCGAAAAGCCGTTCGTCTCGAGCTGCTCACACAGGCGATTGACGATGCGGTCACGCAGGCCCATCACCTGATGGTCGGAAAGAGTGAATTCCTCCGGATCGCGGAAGGGCGATTTGACGCCTTCGAACACCAGCGCGCACGCGCCGGAAAGGTCTGACGCCCATGAGTTCCGAGACACCCGTCATCCACGTGACCGATCTGGTCCGGCGCTACGGCCGCACCGATGCCGTCGACGGGCTCACCCTGCGCGTCGAGCCGGGGCGCTGCTACGGTTTCTTCGGCCGCAACGGGGCCGGCAAGACCACCACGATCAAGTGTCTGCTGAACCTGCTGCGTCCGACCAGCGGGTCGGTGCGGGTGTTTGGACTCGACCCGGCGCGGCACGAAGTGGCGGTCAAGTCGCGCGTCGCGTACGTGCCCGACAACGTCGCGTTCTATCCGTGGATGACGGTGCGCGACACGCTCGACTACTTCGGCTCGTTTCGCGCGCGATGGAACCAGCAGACCGAGCGCGCGCTGCTCGATCAGTTCAGGCTCGACCCGGCCCAGAAGGCCGGGCACCTGTCCAAGGGCCAGCGCACGCAGCTCGCGCTGATCACGGCAATCTGCGCGGAACCCGAGCTGTTGGTGCTCGACGAGCCCACGTCGGGCCTCGACCCGATCGTCCGCCGCGAGTTCATCCAGACCGTCATCGGCGCGTACCAGGAGGGCAGGCCGGGTGAGCGAACGGTCTTCGTCTCGACGCACCTGATTTCCGAGTTCGAGGGCCTGATCGACGAGTTCACGATCGTCGAACGTGGCCGCGCCGTGCTCACACTCGATGCCGACGCCGCGCGCAGCCGCTACCAGAAAATCTACGCCCGCTTCGCCGACGACCCGGGGGCGCTCGATCTCGCCGGAGGGCACGTCCTGCGCCGGCGCGGCCGCGAAGTCGAGGTGGTGGTCAATGGCAACGCCGCCGACGTCATGGCGCGGCTGCAGGCGCGCTCGCCGGAGACGCTGACCTCGGAGTCGCTGTCACTCGAAGAGATCTTCGTCGCGACTCTTCAGCCTGGCGGGGTGGTGGCATGATCGGCGCCTCGCTCCTGCCGATCGGGGCCGCCAAGGAGGCCCGTGCGCTGATCGTTCCGTGGCTCGCGTGCATGGCGATCATGGTGGTCGCGCCACGGCTCGATTCGCCCGGGATCTTCGGCGGCGTTGCCGCGGCCGCATACATGCTCGGTATCGCGGCGCTGGGAGCGCTCTCGATCGGGCACGAATACAGCGGCCGCACCCTGAGCCTGCTGCTGTCGATGCCTGCCCGCCGTCAACACCTCCTCCTGGTCAAGGCGGGTGTGCTCGGCGCGATGCTGATGACGCTCTCGCTGGTCTCTCGAACGTTCGTGTTCCCCCCGCTGCCCGGCCACATCCCGGAGCACCTGGCGGTGTTGGTGTTGCCGGTGCTCTGCGGCCTCTGCCTGGCGCCGTGGCTGACGATGGTGTGCCGCAGCGCGATTCCCGGGGCCGTGTTCACGGTCGTGATTCCTTCCATGCTGTGGCTGCTCGGCGAACGTATCGGCGTCCGGACGTACGGGCGCGGCCCGCAAATGGACGCGTTCCGGCTGACCTTCCTCTGGAGCAGCATGGTGGTGCTCTGCGCGATTGGCGCCGTCGCCGGCTGGCGGACGTTCATGCGGCTCGAGGCGATCGAGGGCCCGAGTCAAGACCTGCAGCTGCCACGGTGGGTGCGCTCGCGATTCCTCGCGGGTCCGAGCGTACTGGGCTTCACCAGGCGCAACCCGGTCTGGCAGCTGGTCAGGAAAGAGATCCACCTCCAGCAGATGACGCTGGTGGTCAGCGGACTCTACCTCGTGAGCTGCATCGTTTCCTCAATGGTGACGCCGGTCCGCCAGGCGGACGATCTCTTCACGGTCGCGACCGTGTTCTGCGCGTTCCTGCTGGCGCTGATGGCGGGCTCGTTCGCGAGCGCGGGAGAACGCCAGCTCGGCACGCTGGAGTCGCAGATGCTCCTGCCCCCCTCGTCCTCGCAGCAGTGGGCGGTCAAAGTGGCGGTGGTGATCGGCGGGGCGACGCTGCTTGCGCTCGGTGTGCCGGCGATCGTTGCAGCGGTCGATCCGGCCCTGGATCCACAGATGCTAAGGCCCGGGCGGCTGATCGTGGCAACCGTGCTGCTCAGCGCGGGCAGTCTCTATGTGTCTTCCGTCTGCAGCGCAGGACTCTGGGCGCTGCTGATGTCGGTGCCGGCGGCGCTCGGCGCAGTGACGTTCGTCCGGGTAGTCTCGCAATGGGCGGAGCAGGCGTCACACGCGATGGCGGTGCAGACCTACCGCTGGCCCGGACTGCCCGGCTTCGCGATCGGCCGCGCCACGCAGGCGCGGACGGCGGATGCACTCGCGGTGGTGCTGGTTGCCGGATTGGTCGTTGCGTTGCTGAGGTTCGCGTTCGCCAATCACCGTTCCGCCGATCGCGCGCCCGCCCGCGTCTGGAGGCAGACGCTCCTGATGGCCGCATTCGCGACCGCCGGGATGATGTTGATCGAGGTCGTCAGCGCAATCCATCGGTGAGGCGTGCCGCCGCAGTCCTCGCCTACTTCGGTGGGTTCTTGTAATACGTATAGATGTACTTCCACGTGAACGTCTGGCCCGGCTCCGTGCTGACGTCGACGAACGGCTCGATCGAGATCACGCTCCGGATCGACCAGAGGCTCGCGCTCGCGAGCGGGCGATCGGACGTCACCCTGAAGCCAGCCCCAGTCCTGCGGTTCTCGACCCGAAAATCGTAATCCTTCGGGTCCGCGCCGAAGCCCCCGAGCGCAAATGTCACGCGTTCCTGATCCGCCAGCGTCTTCGTGTAGACGATCTCCCGTCCGCGTACCTCCGCAAGTTTCGGATCCGGCTGGCGATCCGGACGGATCTGGAACGGCGCCGAGACGACGAAGTCGGCGCTGGTCGTCGCCCCGTCGAGCGAGAGGAAGTTGTGGTTGTACTGGGGGGTCTGGAGCGGCAGCCGCCCCGTGTTCTGCAGGCTGTGCTCGAGCACCAGCTCGGGCCGGCCGGCGGTGAGCCGCACGGTCTTGCGGTAGACGTAGCCATACCCGGAGGCCGCATCCTGCAGCTCCTGTACGAGCTCCACCGAAGCCGCGTCTTTCTTCACCGACCACTTGCCCGCGTCCACGATCTCGTAGTTGGTGTACGGGCTGTACGCCGTGTCGTCGGCCTTGCGCAGCACGCCGACGCCGATCTTCACGAACGTCCCGCCGGGCTTGGCGGTCGCGTAACCCTGCGGCCGCTGGAACTCCTCGGCGGGCCCCATCATCGTGCTCTGCGCGCCGGTAATGATGTCCGCCCCCTGGTAGACGAAATCGCGCACCGGCGGGTCTGATTTCGTGAACCACGGCCCGTAGTAGTGGTGCCCCTCGTACTCGAGGCTGCTGATCACGCCGGACCAGTCGAACCGGGTCGATCGATAGAAGCCGCGCCGCGCGTCGGGCAAGTACAGCTTGGCCACGATCAGGCCGTTGGAGATCTGCGCGTCTGGGAACTGGGGCGGTGCGGTCTGCATCAGGACGGACGCTCGTAAAGGTTCGTGGAAGGAGGTGCCAGCGACCGATGCGGCCAGTACGCAGGCCACGCCGGTCAGTTTCAGCGTCATCTGAGTCATGTCACTCTCGTGCGGGAGGTGGCGAGGTCACGCGGGAGGATAGCAGAAAGCGGAACGCGTCGCCGTCCGGGCGAGATGGACGCTCGGTTACCGCTGGTTGTCGGGTACGTCCTCTCGGGTGTTTTGGCCGTCGCGGACGGATGGCATCTCGGCTTGGAGGCGGCGCAGGCACTCGAGCGTTCGGAGCGTGGACTGGAGATGCTGGCGATGGGCTCGCGCCTCGAAGTGGACGTACGGCCGAACCATCCTCAGAACCGCGGCCCGCACCAGCTGCCCCGGCCAGCCAAACCGTGAGTGCGTGGCGAACGGGATGCCCGCGATGAGCATTTGTTCCGCGGCGGTGGCGTCGCGATGTGCATGGTCGAGCTCGTCCGCGAGGCGATCGACCATGGCGGCATGGGCAACAATGGGTTCAGGGTCGGCGAGTGCTTCGTCGGACGATCGCGGCGTCACCTCGGCGGGCGCAGGCGGAGTAGCGAGAACAGGCTCAGGAACCGCCACTGGTGGCGGCTCCGGCGGCTGACGAAGAATCCCGATCTGCGAGAGCCGTTCGCGAATGAAGGCCGCGGTGCGATCGGGCGAGAGGCAGTCGATCACATGCGCCCGCCCCAGCCTGGCGCGGTCGTCGGCGAGCGCCGGGTTCTCGTAGACCAGCCGCATCATCGAGGCGGCGGCGCCGAGGTCCGGCTCCGCCCAGCAGTCCCCTTTCGGATACGGCTCGCAGCCGTGCGGCACGTGGGCAGGGCTCCATGGCACCAGGAAGCTGTTGTCGGGCGTCATGAAGGCCATGTTGCCGGAGTAGGCCGTGGCAATGGTCGGCTTCTCGAGCGCCATCGCTTCGGCGAGCGTCAGGCCGAATCCCTCGGAGCGGTGCAGCGACACATAACAGTCGCACGCATTCATCAATGCGTCGCGCGTCCGGGAGGGGAGATACCCGTCCATGGCGATGATATCCGCGCGCCCACCCCTGGCCGCGCGAACCGCTTCGAACGATCCTCGCGCGAGCTGGCCGTTGATCGACTTCAGCACCAGCGTCGGACCTTCTCCCGGACGAAAGGCCCTGGCGAACGCCTCGATCAGGCCAATCGGATTCTTCCGGTGGATGCTGCTGAGAAAATCGAACATGAACAGGAAGACGAAACCCTCGGGCAGGCCGAGCTCAGCCCGCGATGCCGGCACCGGATCCGGAAGTCGGAGCGGGACCGGGCAGATGTGCACCGGCTTCGAGATCGTGGCGCGCACCGCTGCCGCCACGTAGTCGGTCGCCACCCAGACCTCGTCCAGCAGATCGGACGACGCGCGATACGCGCTCGGCAGCTGTTCCGTTTCCCAGAACCAGAAGCCGACCCGATGGCAGCGATCGGTCATGGCGCGAGGCAGGGCGTCCACGGCGCGCGGGAATTCGTCCGCATTCGCGCAAATCAGCGTGACGGCATACGGTCCGCCGTTGGTGCCCGTCTCGAAGCCGTGCTGCTGACGGCTCAGTGTCTGGCTGTTGAGGACCGTGGCCACCGGAATGTCCCCGGCTTGCGCCGCCGCCGCCACCAGACGGGCGATCTCTCCCACCCCGAGCTCCGCCTGGAAATATCCCGAGACGTTGATGCCGTTCGGGAGAGGCGGGCGCACACCGTCCGTGGCTCGCGAGGTGCCGTTGGGCCGGAGGGATGTCGGAATGCTCTGGTTCGCCCAGGGATCGTACTTGACCCAGTGCAGGTAGGCGTCCGCTTCCGCGCCATACGGCCGCGGAAACGTGCGCTGCAGATCGGCGCGCTGCTGATGGAGGCCGAACAGATAGCGTGAGAGCCGCGGCGCCTCCGGCGCGGGAGCGTTGAACCACTGCAGGATCTCGTCCCACCTGAAGGGAAACGGCGGCGGTTCCAGTCCGAGGCGTTCCGCGTCCAGCAGCGCGCGTCGATACATGCGCCGCATGACGAAGTCGATCGGGGTACCGTCGGGCAGCGTCGAGTGACCGTAACTCACGCCCCCCGGGCAGTGCCCGGCGTCGCGAAGCCTGCCGGCGTAGCCGTCGCACAGCTCGCGCAGCGCGGGCTCCTCGCTCAGCAGCGCGCGCGGGTTGCGCCCCTGATGCTTGCTGAGCAGATGCGGCACGTCGGGATCGAACCCGCTGAAATGATAAAAGCGCAGGGGGCCGCCATTGGCCGCGAAGCCCGTGGGAGTGCGCGTCACCCGGCGCTCGTGCAGGTTCCAGTAGGCGGCATTGCAGCCGGGATCCCGCACGATCGCATGCGGGAACAGGCCCGGTACGTAGTCGAGCCACCGCTGATCGACAAACATGCCGCTCGCCGGATCGGAGAGGCAATGCCGACGGAGGCGGCCGGACCACCAGTCCAGAAACTGTTCGGTGCCGGGTCCGACGCCGATGAACCCGAGATTGAACACGCCGGCGCGCAGCACCGCCAGGTCACTGATCTCGAAACCGTCGTCCGGAATCGGCGACAGCACGTGGGGCGTGAGCACGATCCCGCGCTCCGCCGCCAGGTGGTAGAGGCTCTCGACCGAGTCGAGGATCTGGATATCCGGATCGAAATAGAGGACCGGGCGATCGCTTTCGGCGAGCAGGCGCTGCAGCAGGAACGGCTTGACCGCCGTGGACAGCTCCGTCACGTCGTACATGAACGTCATCCGCCGGCGCTCCGCCGGGTCGGTGATCACCTCGTCGAGCCGCAGCGATCGGAACAGCCTGTCGTCGGACGGGTCGGCGGCGCCGTCCACGACGAGCACCGTGACCCGCGCCTGCGGATGTACCGTGATCAGCGATTGGGCAAAGACCCGCGCATACGGGAGGTAGTTTCGGGCGACGATCGTGCACGCTTCCATGACGGCGCTCCTAGGGGTCGTTCCGCGTCAGCGTCGTGCCCGGCTCCGCGGCAGCGGGGTCGATCAGTAGATCGCCAGCCTGGCCGCCTCGCATCAGCGCTTCGAGAGCGGAGTGGGCGACCACCAGGTCCGATTCCTTCCGTGCGGTTTCTGCGGCGAGCACACCGGCCCACTTTTCGGCAATCGCCGCTCGCCGCTCGACGAGCGTCAGCTGCAGGCGCATCGCGTCGAGCTCACCGGTCATCTCCGCCTCATGGCGTTCCAGCCCTTCGCGATGAGCGTCCATCGCCGCACGCTCGAGGCGCGACGCGGCTGCCTCGTTCCGCGCGCGGTCGCCCAGGGCTTGCAGGGCGTCGTGGGCGCCCAGCAGATCGGCGTCCTTGCGCCCCACCTCGGCGGTCAGAGCGGCGGTGCACTCCGCGGCGTGGGCCAGCCGCTGCTCGAGTTCAACCAGATGACCCCTTCCGGCCTGCTCGATCCCGAAGTTGCGCATTGCGAGCCCGTCGTGCGCGCGCTGGATCCACGGGTCTTCCGGAGAGACGCTCCCGACGCACGGCATCGCGTCGACCACAACGCGCGGCAGACGTGCGGGCGCCAGCGCCGAGAGGATCGCGCCGACATGCCGCTTCCGGGATCGCTCGATGACGGGTTGCAGACGGCGCAGGTGCTCGCCGACCACGTCGCGGCGGCGCCAGAGCTCCATTGCGGCAGGCACGAGCAGGCCAGCCGCGGCCTGGGCAACGGACAGGCTCCAGTCCTGCAGGCCCGCCAGCGCCAGGGCGCCCTGTCCTTTTACCGTCGTGTAGCGATCCTGGCAAAGGAAGAGCGCGGGCGTTCCGGCCCCGGTGGCGAACACCACCGGGTGATACCGCGTGCTCACCACCAGCTGCGCCTCCCGGCAGTACCACACGGCCTCCTGCGGAGACGGGAGCGGCGCCATGCGCACGATCAGCGGTGCGCCAGCCGCAGCGATCACCGCCCGTCCCATCGCCACGTCGTGCACCGGATCGCCGCCACGGTCGCCGACGTGCGGCACGAGCAGGATCGAGGCGGCGGTGCGCCGGCCGAGCTCCACGAGCTGAGCGGCGAGCTTCGCGACCACACCGTCTGGATCTGACAAGTCACCGCACTGGTTCAGCGTCACCGCGATGAAGGGCGCGTCTCCGACGATCTCGGGCCGACGCTGTGGCTCGATCGCCTCCACCGCAATCCCGTCGTCGAACTGCAGCGTGGGTTGCCCCCCGAGCTCGAGCGCGAGCCGGTAGGAGTGTTCTTCGCGCATTCCGGCGAACACGCAGCCGGCGAGCACTTCGGCGACCAGTTCGCGCGTCCGCGGATCGAACGCCGGGCCGATCGTCTGCCCGGTGATCGCCACCGGCCGTCCGGCCCGTTTCGCGGCCCGGACGACGGCGGCTCGCTCGTACACGTGTTCCGGCCAATGCCCCGAGAGGTTCCCGCCACCGGCGATCAGCACCGCGTCGGCCTCGACCAGCGCGCCCAGGCCATCCCGCCACGCCGACGGAGCGAGCGCCGGCCAACGCGTCGGCGGTTCCGCCAGGATCGCATCGAGTTCCGCGAGCCGTCGATCGCGTTCGGCCGCATCAGCGCAATCAATGAAGGACAGTTGCGGGACGACACGCGCGCCGAAGCGCTCCGACGACGATTCCGGGCCGGCGGACATCAGCGTCCACTCGACGACGGCGCCGGAGTCGGCGACGGAGTCGAGGAGCCCGAGCATCATCGCCTCGTCGCCGACGTGGTATGCGCGCCTGTGACCGATGTCGCCCGTGGCCAGCAGCCTCGTCGGCGACTCTTGCATGCGCGCACCCGACACGGACATGGCACTCCCTCCAGCCATGACGCACCACCGACGTGGCCACTCAACGAGCCGTTGACCTCGCGGTAGGATACCGAACGGAAATTGCCGGCGGTGTGCAAAAGAGCACAGGACTGGAGTCGAACATCCGCCCGAAATGGTCTCGTTTCGATCGCGATGCGGCGCCGACTGGCAGTCTTTATCTGCTGGCTTGCGGCATGGAGATCAGGGCGTGGCAGAACTTCTCAGCGAGCAGCAGTGGTCGGAATACGAGCGGTTGGGGTACATGGACGGCCGCACGCGCAACACCCTCACGGGTGACCGGTTTCCGATCGTCATCGGCGAGCCGGGAGCGGCGTGGCCGTTTCTGCAGAGCGTCAGGGAGGAGAACCGCAGCCTGCGGGAATCGGCTGCGGAAGCTGAACGTTATGCGATGAGCCTGGCGGAGCATGCCGGGCGGCTGGAACAAATGCGCAGCGAGACCGAGCAGTATGCGAAGGCGCTCGAGGTCGAACTGAGCGGTGTCCGTGCCGCCGCGCCGCCCGGGGACACTCAACCTTGACTGTCCCGATTGAGTGTCCCCGGTTGAGTGTCCCCGCGTTCTTACTTTTTCCGCTTGGCCGCCACCGCCGCCTGCCAGTAGGCCTGCTGCCCGACGTATGACTTGGAGTCCGGCATGTTCGCGAGAATGGTGCGGCGCAGTTCAAGGATGTCGAACTTGCCTTCCTTCTGGTAGAGGACTTTTCCGTCAGGCGCGATCACCATCGTGAACGCGGCGCCCGGATTCCATTTCGCGCCGATCGCTGACTGAAGACTGGCGAGATCGTCGGTCGCGAACTGTTTGTTGGCGCTCGACGCGTACTGCTTTTTCAGGAACGGCAGCACCTCGGCATTCTTCGCGGTCGAGTCGGTCGAGACGGTCACGAAATCAAAGCTCCGCAGACGATACATGCGGAACGTCGTCTGCAGATCGGTGAACTGGCTGACGCACGTGGCGCATTGGGTGGACCAGAAGCTGACCAGGAGGACCTTCCCGGTGCCGTTCGCGCGCAGCTTCTTGATGTCGTCCGCGTCCACCAGATCGACGGTCACGGGCTCGGCCCGAATCGTGGCCCATTCCTCTTCGACGCCGGTGGCCTTCGACATCCATTTCGTGGTGCAGCCGAACGCATGGGTGGTCGTGAGCGGCACCGTCTCGCCTGCCAGCATCGCGTCGATGGCCTTGCGGGCGTCCTGGGACTTGACCAGATCCTCGCGCTGGTTGTCGTCGATCCGTCCCTGGTACTGGAGCTTGCGATCCTTGTCGAACAGGTAGATGTGCGGAGTGGCGACGACCCCGAACTTGATCGAGACGCCCTGGGTTTCGCCGTCGTAGAGATAGGGCCAGTCGATGTGCCGGAACGCCGTGCGGATTTTCATCTCCTCGAGCGAGTCGGTCACGTCGGTGTAGCCAAGCTCGTTCAAACGGATCGACTTGGGGTTGTTCGGATTGATGGCGACGAAAGTGACCCCCTTCGCCTTGTAGTCGCGGTAGAGCTTTTCGATGCGGCTCTCGTAGAGTTGCGACACCGGGCAGTGATTGCACTCGAAGACAATCGCCAGAACCTTGGAGCCGGCGTACTCGGCGAGCTTGTGGACCTTGCCGTCCACGCCGGGCAGCGAGAAATCCGGGGCCGGGGAGCCGATCGCGAGAATCGGGTGCTCCAGGTTCGGCTGAATCCCTCGCCCGGCGGCCGGCGCTGGCTGCGCCGGCGCCTGCCCTGCGGTGACGACGATCGAGGACGTGGCGATCGCGAAGCTCGCCAGCGACGCCAGCAGTCGTCCTGCACGCCGCCCGTGGTTGCGGTGGGCCAGTCGGTTCATGAGGTCTCCTTCAAGAGTCGAGTTTACGGGCCGGCCCAGTAGGCCTGCTGACCAGGGTGCGCACTGTCGTCCGGCAGGTTCGCCAGGATGGCCCGCCGCAGCTTCAGAATGTTCAGCTCGCCGAGCTCCTGGTACACGATGTCGCCGCCCGGGGTGATCACGACCGTGAAGGGCACCGCCGACGGCATCAGCGGATCGAAGGCGGCCTGCAGGCCGAACGTGTCCGCCGTGGCGAACAGCAGATTCCGGCTGGAGGCGTGATGTTTCTGCAAGAAGGCCATCACCTGCGACTTTTCCTCCGGATCGTTGGCGGAGACCGAGACGAATTCGAGATGGCGACCGCGGTACATCCGATAGGTATTTTCGAGATCCGGGAACTCGTTGGCGCAGGGACCGCACCAGGTGGCCCAGAAGTTGACCAGCCGCAGCTTGTCGGTGCCGTTCGCGCGCAGGGTCGTCAGCACTGGCGGCTGGGCCATCTCCACCGAGACGGGCTCCGCCTCGATCTTCTTCATCTCGTCGTCGCGTGCGGAACCGGTCGAAAGCGATCGGATCGCGCAGCCGGCCGCGGCGGTCTGCGCGACCGGGACCGGCCGGCCGCCGAGCAGCGCGTCGATCGCACCGCGGGCGTCGCGCGTCGTGACCAGATTCTCGCGTGAATTGTCGTCGATCCGCCCCTGGTAGCGCAGCTTGCGATCGCGGTCGAAGATGAAAATCTGCGGCGTGGCGGTCACGCCGAATTTCGCGGTGAGCGCCTGCGATTCGCCGTCGTACAGATACGGATATTCGAGACGGCGGTGGGTCGCCCGGACCTTCATGTCGGCCAGCGAATCACCGACGTCCGTGTAGGCGAGCTCGCTGAGGGCGATCGAGCGGGGATTGTCAGGATTGACGGCAATCAGCGTCACCCCCTTGGCGCGGTAGTCCTCGTGCAGCGTCTTCAGCCGGCTCTCGTACAGCTGCGAGGCCGGGCAGTGGTTGCAGGTGAAGACCACCGCCAGCACCTGGCTGCTCGCGAACTCGCCGAGGGTGTGGGTCTTGCCGTCCACGCCGGGCAGCGAAAAATCCGGGGCGGACGAGCCAATCGCCAGCGTGGCTCCGTCCTTGGCGCCGCACGCCGCCGCGAGCAGCACCAGCAGGACCGGTAGCAGTCGCCGCAAATCAGAGTGCCTCCGCAAGTGCATTCCGCGTGACTCCTTTGAGCGCTCCGGCTTCAGATGGACAATCCGCCTGAAGGCGGACTCTACAGGGATCTGCGTCCAGCGCGAGCTGTGTCGCGTCCGGCTGCGGCCGGACGATCGAGGATCCACACGCGCATTCAGCCGAAGCATAGCACCGCCACTGCGAAATCAGGCGTTCAGGACGAATGACAGGGTCGCCGGCAGCCAACCCCCGGGGGAGCCGGGCCGCGGGGGCCAAAACATCTCGAAAATGCGCGGTCCATTGGCGTACTCTAGAGTAGGTTTCCATCGCCGTTCGATTGCGTCCGGCTCCCGGACGATTTGCGCCTGAAATCAATTCCAGCGAGGACGACCGAGTGCCGATGCGTTCCCTCGTCGCGGCGATCGTCTCCGTCGTTGGGGCCACAGTGATGGTCGCCGCGCACGCGCCGCGGGCGGTCGCGCAGCAGTCCACCTTCCGGGCCGCGGTCGATCTCATCCAGATCGACGTCGCGGTCCTCGACGGCAAGCGCCGTCCCGTGCGCGGGCTCACCGCGGACGACTTCACGCTGCTGGAAGACGGCAAGCCGCAGTCGATCGTGGCGTTCACGGAAGTGGACGTGCCGCGCCCCGCCGCCACGCCGGTGGCGTTGTGGCTGCGCGATGCCGCCCCGGACGTCGCCACCAACCAGGTTCCGGAAGAAGGACGCCTGGTGATTATCCTGATGGACCGGACGATTCCGGTGGGGACCCCCGCGATCACCGCGAAACAGATCGCGGCCGCGGCGGTCGATCAACTTGGTCCGGGCGACCTGGCGGCGGTCGTGACGACCGGAGGGGGCTCGGCGCAGAACCTCACCTCGGACCGCTCACGCCTGTTGCGGGCGATCAACCGGCTGGAGGGCAGCACCGGCACGTCCACCGAGGAGCGGGACATCGGGGAGAGCCTGGCGGGATCGATCGACATGCAGTGGCCGTTCACCGCCCTCAACGACGGCCGGTGCATTTGTGGCGTGTGCGTGCTGGACACGATCACGCGGCTGGCGACCGCCGTCCGCGAGATTCCGCGCCGGCGCAAGATCCTGCTGTTCATCGGCAGCGAGCTCACCCTCCAGTCACCCGATATTGCGTGCAACGTCCGGCTGCGCGACTCGAGGGAGAGAATGCTGCAGGCGCTCGATCGCGCCAGCCTCACGGTGCACTCGCTCGATCCGGCCGGCCTCGGAATGGTCTCGCCGATGGCCCAGGCCAGTTCGACGCTGCGAGGCGTGGCGGTGCCGCAAGCGTACACGCGCGCGGTCCGCGAGAACCTGGAGAAACAGGACGCGCTCGCTGTGCTGCCGGATCGGACCGGCGGCCGGACGGTGGTCAACGCCAACGACCCGGACCTGGCAGTGAGCGAGATCGTGCGCGAAAGCGGCTCCTACTATCTGCTCGGATTCCGCCGGGCCGATCCCAGCGGCGACGGGCAGTTCCACAAGATCACCGTCAAGACCAACCGGCGAGGGCTCGACGTGCACACCAGCCGCGGCTATCTCGCGCCCGTCGCGGGGGCGGCACCCGCTGAGGCCGCGCCGGCGTCCGGCGATCAGCTTCAGGCGATTCTGAGCGGCCTGTTGCCGAAGGGGGGAATCCCGCTCGACGTCAACGCCGCGGTGTTTGCCGTGCCCGGCACCTCGCGCCCGACGGTGGCGCTGATTGTCGGGATCCAGCCGTTCGCGACCGCCACCGGCGCGCTCGAGGCGCCGGACCGCGTGGAAGTCCTCTACAGTGCCTACGACCGGGCCGGCCACCCGAAGGGCTCGGCGCGCCAGACGCTGGACGTGCCGTGGCCTGCGTCGGCAGACGATGCCGGCGCCGCGCGGGAAGGTGGCCCGCCCGAGTCCGCTGCGTCTCGCGTTGACGTCCTCTCGCGGATTGATCTCGATCCGGGCGAATACGAGATCCGCATCGGGGTGGCCGCGGGTGTGCCCGTGCGTACCGCCAGTGTCTTCACCTACGTGGACGTGCCGGCGTTCTACGAGAATCCACTGTCGCTGTCGAGCCTGGTCCTCAGCGTCACGCCGGCCTCCACGGCGGTGCCCGCCGGGTTCCTGGCCCGGTTGCTCCCGATCGTCCCGACCACGCGGCGGGAGTTCGCGCGCTCGGATCGGCTGGCGGCCTTCCTGCGGGTCTATCAGGGCACGAGCCGCCGTGACCCGCTGGCGCCGGTGCTGGTCCGCGCCCGGGTGATCGACGCGAAGAATCAGACGGTGGCGGCCGAGTCGGCCACGATCCCCGACGCGCAGTTTTCCGACGGCCGCGCCGCCGGATATCAGCTCGAGCTGCCCCTGGCGCGGATGGATCCCGGCGAGTATCTGCTGAGCGTCAACGCGGCGATGGGTACGCGGTCGGCAGGCCGCGCCGTACGATTCCGGGTGAAGTGACGCGAGGCGCCTGCGGACGTCGAACCCCGGAGGACGCCCCAGACCTTCTCGTTCAAGACCCGCGTTACCGCGCGATGAACTTGACGTCCACGGGTGAGCCGATTTCGATCTGGTGTCCCGCGGCGGTGAGCCGGCCGGTCTGGGCATCGATGCGGAACACAATCACCGAGTCCGATCCCTGATTCAACGCCAGCAGGTAGCGGCCGGTCGGGTCGATGCCGAAGCCGCGCGGCGTCTTTCCCTGCGTCGGTTGATTCTCCACGTACGTCAGCCGCCCGGTCTTCTCGTCGATGGTGTAGACGACCAGGCTGTCGTGGCCGCGATTCGATCCGTAGAGAAACTTGCCGGACGGATGCACCGCGATCTCGGCGGTGCTGAAGCCGCGCTGGACCGTCTCGCCGGCCGGCAGGGTGGAGAGGGTCTGCAGCTCAGTCAACCCGCCGCTCGTCGCGTCGCGGGTGAAGGCGGTGACGGTGCAATTGATCTCGTTGATCACATACGCGAAGCGGCCCTCCGCGGCGATCGCCACGTGACGGGCGCCGGCGCCCGGCGCCACCGAGGCGAACGGCGGGTCGTTCGGCGTCAGCGTGCCCTTCGCGGCATCGAACCGGTAGATCATCACTTTGTCGAGTCCGAGATCGGCGACATAGGCGAAGCGATTGTCGGGATCGAGCTGCACGGCGTGCACGTGCGGCTCTTTCTGGCGTTGCGGATTGGTGCCCGAGCCGGTGTGCTGGATGAACGCACTCGCGGGCTTCAGCGTGCCGTCAGCAGCGATCGGCAGGACGGCGATGCTGCCGCCGCCGTAGTTGGCGACGAGGACATTCCGGCCGGTCTTGTCCACCACCAGATGGGCCGGGCCCGGCCCGCCCGCGCTTTCCTGGTTCAGCTGCGTCAGCTTCCCCGTCTTCCGGTCGAACGCGAACCCGGTGACGATGCCGGTCGGCTTGCCGCCGAAGGTATTCACCTCGTTGATCGCATAGAGGAAGTCGCGGCCGGGGCGCAGCGCCAGGAAGCTGGGGCTGGGCGTTTCGGCGGCCAGCTCGGGCGGCGTGAGGGCGCCCGATGCCGGGTCCAGTCGTGACACATAGATGCCCTTGCTCTTGGGTCCCGTGTAGGTGCCGAAGTAGACGAGCATGCCGCTTCCCTGGGGCGCTGTTGCGCCGGCCTGACCGAACGCCGTGGCGGCGCCGATGGCGAGCAATGCGAACGCGATCGCGGGTATGAATCTCTGCATGGGACCTCTTTGAACGGATGCCGGCGGAAACTGCCGGCCGCCATCATGCCTGGACGCGCCCTATCATGCAGTGGCGGCGTCGTTTTCTCAACCTCGTGCCGCTACCGTCGTCCGCCCTCCAGGCGCCCGAGCCACTCGCGAGCCGGGGGATACCCCAGCGCCGCGGCACGGCGCAGCTCCGCGATCGCCCGTTCCCGCTGGCCGAGCTGCTGCAGCCGATCACCGGTCAGATCTGCGAGTAGGCGGCCGGCCGAAGATAGGTATTGCTGATGTTGGCGACGATTTCAGGGTCGGTGTTG